>CABUDJ010000006.1 GCA_902490325.1 uncultured Collinsella sp.
ATGCAGCAGGGGCTCTCAATGTTTTTATGTCCTGCTCATATCGTCTCTGCCGGCACTTGGGGACAGTCCTAGTCGTTGGGGATCTACCGACGCATTGGGGGTTTGCGCCTTCCATGCATGACAGTCGTCTCTTTTATGTTTCCTTTAGCCGTTGCTGCCTAGGATGGGGGTTAGTCGGTAGGAAGGGAGCGTCTATATGGACGACGCGAGCGAGCGCGCGATTGAAGAGGACATGCTCGATCAGTTCAACTACTTTGATGATGAGGACGAGGAGCTGATCGACCGTCGCGAGCCGGCGCCGCTTGATTCCTTTGATCTGGTCGATGAAGAGGCTGATGAGGTTGAGGGTGAATCAGTGGAGCCCCCACAGCCTTCGCGCCTTGACTCACTGCTTTCGAGAGCCCCCATGCACCACGGCGTTCGTGCCGGCGCGCTCCATATGAAAACTGACTGGCACCAGATCGTGACGGCAGGCGATGAGCTTGCCGTCGATGCGCCGCTCACCGATAAGTCATCCATCATCTGCCGCACCGGCATGCTTATGCTGGCAAGCGGAACGGGTGCCTGGCGCGTGCGCGATACCATGAATCGTGTTGCTGCCGTACTGGGCGTCACGATTCACGTCGACCTGAGTCTTCTGTCGTTTGAGTGCACCTGCATCGAAGATGGTCACTGCTTTAACGAGGTTGTCAGCCTGCCCACAACGGGAGTCAATACCCATCGCATTTGGATGATGGAGAGCTTCTTAAAGGAAATCGAGACGTATGGGCGCCGGTTTACCGTGCATGAGTATCACGAGATGCTCAAGACCGTTGAGAGCTCGAAGCCCGATTACGCTCCCTGGCAACAGGGCCTTGCGGCGGCCTGTGCTTGCGGCGCCTTCGTCTTTTTGCTCGGCGGCGGTCCTATTGAGATGGCATGCGCGTTCGTGGGCGCAGGTGTCGGCAACTTTGCCCGCTCCCATATCCTCAGGCAAGGCCTTGGTCAGTTCAGCGCGCTGACGACCGGCGTTGCGCTCGCTTGCGTTTCGTATCTGCTGGCATTGCTCGGCCTTGGCCAGGTCATACCGGGGGCAATGTCGCACCAAGAAGGTTATATCGGCGCCATGCTCTTTGTGATTCCCGGTTTTCCCCTCATTACGGCAGGCCTCGACATCGCTAAGCTCGATATGCGAAGCGGCATTGAGCGGCTTTCGTATGCTGTGTCGATTATTGTGATGGCGACCCTCGTAGGTTGGATGGTTGCCGAGTGTGTGGGGCTGGCACCGGATGATTTTGCCCCGCTCGGCCTTTCGCCGCTTGCCCTTACGCTCCTGCGCGTGGTGATGAGCTTCGTTGGCGTATTTGGCTTCTCGGTTATGTTCAACAGCCCGGTAAAGATGGCAGCGGCGGCTGGTCTGATCGGTGCCGTGTCTAATACCTTGCGCCTTACGCTCGTCGATGCGCCGACGCTGTTTCCCTTTCTGGGCCTGAGCGTAGGTATGCCTCCCGAGGCGGCAGCGTTTATCGGCGCGCTGGTATCGGGGCTGCTGGCAAGCTTGGCCGAAGTCAAGCTCACCTACCCACGTATCGCCCTCACGGTGCCATCAATTGTCATTATGGTGCCGGGCCTGTATCTGTATCGCTCGATGTACTACATGTGCACCTTCGATACGGTCAATATGCTCGGTTGGTTTGTGCGTGCAGTGCTCATCGTGGCGTTTTTGCCCGTTGGCCTGGGTGTGGCGCGTACGCTCACCGACCCTCGCTGGCGCCACACCAGCTAATTGGTGCAAGGAGGACAGGTCACTTTGCACCAAATGAGTTGCGGTGAAATAGAGACTGAATTGCTGCTTAAAGGGTCAAAACAGTTCGTATTCCACCGCACCCGGCGATTCCTTTTTTGTAGACGTTGTCGCGCGGCTACGGGTGGGAAAGGTCCCAACGGTTAACATATACTCCATATGGGTAAAGAGACCAAAGCGCTGCCGCGGGGCGGCGCTTTGCGTTTGAAAAAACTAGCTCGTCTAAGAGGAACTAGCATGTTAGACCGTTTCACCGATCGCGCGCGCAAGGTCATGTCCATGGCCAAGCAAGAGGCGCTCGATCTGCACTCAAATAAGGTGGGCACCGAGCACCTGCTGCTTGCGCTCGCTAAGGAGGACGAGGGTATTGCCGCCGAGGCACTGCGCTCGCTCGATATCTCCTACGATGACATCATGGATACCCTCAAAGAGGTCCAGACCACGGTTCCCGAGCCCAGCGAGGAGACCGAGGCTGCCAAGCTCGCCTTTACGCCGCTCGTCATCAGCGTGATGGAGCGCTCCTTCCGCGTGGCACGCGAGAACAACCAGACCTACGTTTCGACCGAGCACTTGCTGATCGGCATCGTCGAAGAGGGCAACGGCATGGCCATGGACATCCTCATGCGCCTGGGCGTGTCGTCTGCTTCCATTAAAAAGGCCATCGAAAAGCTCACTGCCAAGGATCAGGACAAGAAGCGTCCGCTCGCTGGCGCTGGCGCTGGTCGTCCCGGTGCGGGCCTGCCGTTCTTTAGCGGCTCGGATGCCTCTCAGCAAAAGGGGAGCGGCACCGACACGCTCAAGCAGTTCGCCACCAACCTCACGCAAAAGGCGCGCGACGGCGAGCTCGATCCCGTGATTGGCCGCGAAAAGGAAGTCCAGCGCATGATGGAGATCCTTTCGCGCCGCACCAAGAACAATCCGCTTATCCTGGGCGATCCCGGCGTGGGCAAGACGGCTATCGTCGAGGGCCTGGCGCAGCAGATTGCTGCTGGCAATGTGCCCGAGAATCTTATGAACCAGAATATCTGGACGCTCGATCTGCCGGGTCTTGTCGCGGGTGCCAAGTATCGCGGTGAGTTTGAGGAGCGCCTCAAGAACGTGATCCAGGAGGCGACCGAAGCCGACGACGTCATCTTGTTTATCGACGAGATGCACACCATCATCGGTGCCGGTTCTGCCGAGGGTTCTATTGATGCGAGCTCTATGCTCAAGCCCGTGCTCGCGCGCGGTGCTTTCCAGATCATCGGTGCCACCACGGCCGAGGAGTTCCGCAAGTACCTCACCAAGGACCCGGCCTTCGAGCGTCGCTTCCAGACCATTGATGTCGAGGAGCCGAGCGTCGAGGACACGGTTAAGATCCTGACCGCGCTCAAGCCGCGCTACGAGGAGCACCACCATGTGCGCTATACGCAGGGTGCTATCGAGGCCGCCGCGAACCTTTCCAACCGCTACATCCAGGATCGCTTCTTGCCCGATAAGGCCATCGACCTCATCGACGAGGCCGGTGCCCGCGCTCGCATCGCCGCGAATCGCGCGCCCGAGCCGGTGCGCGAGGCTGAGCATCGCATAGAGGAGCTCAAGGCCGCCGCGCAGGAGGCCACCGAGAGCGATGACATGAACAAGGCCGCCGAGATCACCGAGCAGCAGAAGGCCGCCGAGATTGAACTCGCCGAAGCCAAGGCCGCCTGGACCGCCGAGCTCGACGCCAGCCCGCTCACCATCGACGTGAGTCAGATTGCCGACATCGTGTCCGTGACCTCGGGCGTGCCGGTTTCCTCGCTCACCGAGAGCGAGAGCCGTCGCCTGCTGCAGACCGAAAGCGTGCTCAAGACCCGCATTATCGGCCAGGACGAGGCCGTCGAGGCCGTCGCCAAGGCCGTGCGCCGCAGCCGTTCGCCGCTCAAGGACCCGCGTCGCCCCGGCGGCAGCTTTATCTTCCTGGGTCCCACCGGCACAGGCAAGACCGAGCTCGCCAAGACGCTCGCCGAGTACCTCTTTGGCAGCAAGGACGCGCTCATCAGCTTCGACATGTCGGAGTTCGGCAGCGAGTTCGAGGTCTCCAAGCTCATCGGTAGCCCTCCGGGTTACGTGGGTCACGACGAGGGCGGTCAGCTTACCAAGGCCGTTCGTCGTCACCCGTATTCGGTCGTGCTGTTCGACGAGATCGAGAAGGCGCACCCCGACATCTTCAACATCCTGCTGCAGGTGCTGGAGGAGGGCCGCCTGACCGATAGCCAGGGCAAGACGGTCGACTTCCGCAACACCGTGATCATCATGACGTCTAACGTGGGCGCCCGCGAGATCGCGCAGGATGCGAGCGTGGGCTTTGGCACCACCGGTGAGCAGGGTCTCACGTCGAGCGAGATCAAGGGTCGTGCGATGGGCGAGCTCAAGCGCCTGTTCCGCCCCGAGCTGCTCAACCGTATCGACGATATTGTGGTGTTCCAGAAGCTCTCGGGCGAGAACCTGACTAAGATTGCGCACCTGCTGGTGGACGATCTGCGCCAGCGCCTGATCGCAAACGGCATGAACATCAAGCTTACCGATGCGGCCTACGACAAGATTGTGGCGGAGGGTACCGACCTCACCAACGGCGCGCGTCCTCTGCGTCGTGCCATCCAAAAGCTCATCGAGGATCCGCTGTCCGAGGAGCTGCTGGCCGGCGAGTGGGGCGAGGGCGATACCGTCCTGTGCGACGTGGCCGACGGCAAGTTTGTCTTTAGCCACGGCACGGGTGAGATCCCGGCGCCGCGTCCGGCGGGTGCGCTCGGGGGCGATGCCGCTCCGGCGGCGCCGCACACCGGAAACGCCGCGCCTGTGAGCAGTGGCGTGAGCTCGGGCCCCGGCGGCATGATGCAAGCCGGTTCCGGCGCGCTGTAGGGATTAAACATACCTTGTATAACGGGGGCGTTTCCGATAAGGAAGCGCCCTCATTTCTATTGAAATGCGCTTCAATCTGCCGTGCTATACTAAAATCGAGATATAGTATAGCAAAGGAGCTGATATGCCTACGTCAATACTCGACACGCGGCCAGTTCAGATGAACGTGCGTATAGATCGCCAGCTCAAAGAGGCGGGAGACGCCGTCCTGACTCATATTGGCATGACGCCGTCACAAGCCGTTCGGATACTTTGGGAGTATCTGGTCGTTAACGGACGCATGCCCTCGAAGGGAGACGCGGCGGCTCCGGTTTCTGACGGAGTGGAGCATCGGCGCATGGAGTCAAGGGCCGCGCAAGGCAGCCATATCGTTCGCGATTCGTGCCTCAAATACGGCATCCCCATCCCTGAGTTCTCGGGAGACTATGACGACCTCTATGAGGAGGCCATGGCGGAGCGCTATCCCGAGTGGGTGGAACTATGAGCACAGAAGGCGTCCTCAAGCTGTTAATCGATACCAACGTATGGATGGATTATTTTTCTGGCAGGTCCGACCGTACGGCAAATGTCGTCCATCTGATCGAGATTGCCGACGCCTCGGAGCGGATTGCCCTGTTTGCCTCGTCGCTTTCGGTCAAAGACGTTTCATATCTTGTCTCGGCGGCAATCAAGCAGGAGTGCCGAAGAAAGACTGGCTCACTGAGCGATAACGCCATTGCGGCGGCAGACGAAACGGCCTGGGCATGCGTTCGACAGATGCGCGAGCTAGCCCTCATCGCCCCGGTCGGTGCAGACGAGGTCTTCGACTCCTTTGTGTTCAAGCACCACCACAATGACTTTGAGGACGACCTGATGCTGGGCGTCGCCAATCGCATTGATGCCGATTACGTCGTGACGGAGGACAAGAATCTTATTAAACATACCAATGGTGTATGCATTAATGTTCAACAGGCGTTGAGGTTGGTTGGGGGGTCCAACGTTCCCTCTGCGCAGCCCGTCTAGCTTGCTTTACCTTGATAAAGTGGCGTTTCCTCACCGTTAGCCGATGATGCGAGGGCGCTCGGCGTTTTCGACTGGTTTATGCACGCAAAGTCTGGGAATATACAAGTCGCATGTCTTACTGTCTAACCAGTTGCGCCAAGGAGGCACCATGGACTACAAGATTACCGGCTACGAGCCCGCCCAGCTGTTCCATTTCTTTGAGGAGGTCAGCGCAATCCCCCGTGGGTCTGGCAACGAGAAGGGCATCAGCGATTTCCTGGTCGCGTTTGCCAAGGAGCGCGGTCTCGATGTGTATCAGGACGAGGTCTACAACGTCATCATTCGCAAGCCCGCATCTGCCGGCGCCGAGAATGCCCCGACCGTCATGCTGCAGGGCCACATCGATATGGTGTGCGACAAGTTGGGCTCCGTTGAGCACGACTTTACGACCGACGGTATCGACTTGGTCGTCAAGGACGGTGTCCTCACCGCTAACGGCACCACTCTGGGCGCCGACAACGGTATCGCCGTCGCTCTGATGCTCACTGTTCTCGATGACGATTCGATCGTTCACCCCGCCCTCGAGTGCGTATTCACCACCGACGAGGAGACTGGCCTGGTCGGCGCCGAGACGCTCGACAAGTCCCAGATTAGCGCCCGCACCATGATTAACCTTGACTCCGAGGAAGAGGGCGTTGCCACCGTCAGCTGCGCCGGAGGTGTCGTCGTTACCTACACCTGCCCGATCGCGCGCGAGCACAAGACCGGTAGCACCCTCACGCTCGACATCTCCGGCCTGCTGGGCGGTCACTCCGGCAGCGATATCCACCTGGAGCGCGGCAACGGCAACCTCATCATGGCCCGCATCATCGACCGCCTGATGGTTGCCGGCGAGCCCGCCATCGTCAGCTTCAACGGCGGCACCAAGGACAACGCCATCAACCGTGAGTGCAAGGCTGTTCTGGTCTACGCCGACCACGCTGCCGCCGAGGCCGCGGCCCAGATCGCAAAGGGCATCATCGCCGACGTCACTGCCGAGCTCGAGGTCTTCGACCCCGGCTTTACCTGCACCGTCGAGATTGCCGACGACGCCGAGGTCGAGGCCATGGACCAGAAGTCCGCGCTTGCCCTCATCCGCGCCCTGCGTCTTGCCCCTAACGGCGTGATTCGCCGCAACGTCGCCACCGACGGCTCCGTCGAGGTTTCCTCCAACATCGGTGTGGTTGCCACCTCTGACGACGAGGTCAAGATCATGCTGTCCCCGCGCTCCTCGATCACCTCGCTGCAGAACGAGTTTAAGGACCGCCTGCAGACGCTGGCCGATGTCCTGGGTTTCGACGCCAAGTTCGAGTTCGAGTATCCCGGCTGGAGCTATGCCGAGCATTCGCCGGTCCGCGACGTCTTTGTCGAGAGCTATCGCGAGCTCTTTGGCTCCGAGCTGCGCATCGAGTCCATTCACGCCGGCCTTGAGTGCGGCCTGTTTGCCGAGGCCCTGCACGGCCTGGACGCCATCGCCGTGGGTCCGACGCTCTCCGATGTCCACACCCCGGACGAGAGCATGGAGCTCGCTTCTGCCGAGCGCTTCTACGAGCTGCTCATTGACGTCCTCAAGCGCCTCGCTGCGTAAAGGTTGCGCTAGCAGCAGTCCGAGCCACGTGCTAGCGGATTGCAAATGAAATTATGAGGGGGGCATCCGAGCTTTTAGCAACGGGTGCCCCCTCTCTTTTGTTTGATAATTGCGAAATTACGGCCACCTAGTCCATTTCTGCCCTGATGAGCTCGAGGGTGCGCTGGCAGTTTTCGCGGACGGGGCCGAGCATATGCTCGCGCAGGTCCGTCATGCCGGGCAGGTCGGCGTATTCGTCCATGACCTCTTCCATGCAAATGGGCACCTCGTAGGCGAGGTCCATCATGGTCGCAAAGCAAAACTTCTCGGATAGCCCGGCATCGGTGAGCGTCGCCTCCAGCGCGGGGTCGCCCATACCGTGGTATCGGCGGATAGCGCCTGGACCGATGCACCCCACACGATTTTCGCCGCCAACGCTCATGGCAAGGCGCGCCCGGCGGCGCATGCGCTCGTATGCCAGCCCCGATGCGACATCGTACATTCGAGCCATCATGGCTGCGCCGTCGTTTCCAAGGAGCAGGGAATAGTTTTTTGCATGCGCATCCGGTGCGCCGATAATGGCGTTGAAGAACAGCATCTGCGTAAACAGATACAGGTTAAGTTGATGGTGGCTCGTATTTACGAGGAGCTCTTGAATGTCACGGGTGGTCGGGCCGCCGTCTGCCGTGTACTTTTGGGTGGGCATCACCCCAAGTGCCTGACAGAGGTCTTCTTGATGTAGGCGCCTGATCGTTCCGTCTTCGACTTTCACGCGGTCATAGCGCTCAACAATGAGGGCAGGTTCGTCCTCAAACATACGATATTCGACGTTTGCCGTTGCGATACCGGCGCGCTGGGCGCTTTTCATGCAGACAAACTCATTGAGAGCCTCGAGTTTAAATCCGATAACGCCATTTTTGAAAATATGCGTCGTGGGCGAGGAGCCCATGCATTCGCACCAGCGGCCGTTTATGAACGCGAGCGCGAACTTGCCCTGGTTGCCTCCAGATGACCAACTTTCATCTAGACCCATCCACGATGCATCGCGGTCATCTCTGATCGACTTGAGACGGAGAGCAATTTCGTGGTCGTCTATAGGGCGGTAGTCGCCAGCGCGATGCAGGACGGCGTCGGCATCTTCTTCGGCACAAAACTGCACTCCGCCCGGACAGTCGAGTCCGATATGGCTGAGCATCGCAACGGGATTGTTGGGCCTAACGTTGAATTCGGCGGCAATCGCTTTTCGTTGGTCCTCGCTGTCGGGTAGAAGGCCAAACAAGTACGGATTCATGACCTGTTGGCCGTATGTGCGATTTGATACGGGTATGTTGGTCGATAGGGCTGGCCCGTCATAGTCATGATCGTAGGTAAAGCTGATAAGACCGTTCTCATCTTGCGTGAGCGTTCCCGCAGGTACGCCGCAAATAATGGTCCGAAGTGATGTTCTGGCCATTGGCTATTTCCCTTCAGACTCGGCTTGAGCGGGTGCGCTAGCGGCAATCGAGACTCCGAGATTGGACATGGCGAAATCGGCGAAGGCCCTGTCGTAGAGCTCGGACGTAAAGGGGGTATCTGGAAGAGCTGGAATGGCTGCGCCGCGTCGGTGGCTATGAGAGGGACGTTGAGCGTGATGGCGTCTGGGGGTACAGCGAGATTGCAGATCAGCATGCGGGGCGTCGGTCGGCTGCTCATGTTTCGTGTCGTCGATATTCCCTTGAGCAACGAGAGCCAGTCCGAGAGCACCGAAAACCGCCAGCAGCTTGTCGAGCCGAATGCCCGTGGCATCTCCCAGCTCGAGCGATGCGAGCAGGCGCTCCGAAACACCGGCTTTTTTAGCGAGGGCCGCACGGGTGATTCCCTGCGCCTCGCGTGCCTGGCGCACGTAGATGCCAGCTTGGCGCGGTGTGGTGATGGGAAGGGTATCCACGGTGGTCTCCTAATGTGCAGACTTTTGCATATCAGTATGACATGCAAAAGTCTGCATGAAAAGGCCTCATGCAAAACACTGCATGAGGCCTTGCCCGGACGTTTAGTTTTGAAGGGTGTTTTACAGCGCCAAAAACCCCAAGTGTTCCAGCAGAATCTTGAGGCCGATAAGGATAAGCACGACGCCGCCCACGATGGTGGCGGGCTTTTCGTAGCGCGCGCCAAAGGTGTGGCCGATCGCCACGCCGGCAACGGAGAAGACAAAGGTCGTGATGCCAATGAGCGACACGGCGGGGACGATGTCGACCGAAAGCGCGGCGAACGAGATGCCCACGGCCAGGGCGTCGATTGAGGTGGCGATGGCGAGGATCAGGTACTCGCCCAGGTCAATCTTCTCGGCATCCTTGCCGTCGCCTTCGTTCTCGTCCTCAGTAAAGGCTTCCCACAGCATCTTGCCGCCGATGAAGGCCAAAAGGGTGAAGGCGATCCAATGGTCGATGGGTCCGATGATGCCCATGAACTGGCTGCCAAGCGCCCATCCGATTACGGGCATGCCGGCCTGAAAGCCGCCAAAGAACAGGCCGAGCACCACGGCGACTTTAAGGTTGATCTTTTTCATGCCGAGACCTTTGCAGATGGAAACGGCAAAGGCGTCCATCGAAAGGCCAACGGCGAGCAACACGAGCTCTGCGAGTCCCATAGTCTGGCTCCCTCTCTGCGGGCGGGCCCGCGTGTACCTCTTGAGGGAGTAATAAAAAAGACCCGTGGCGTACGCGTTGCGCGCACAGCCACGAGTCTCGTTCATTAAGGCAAGCCAGGCCGCATCGGCCAGTGTGTTGACTTACCGCGCCACCGGAGGCGAATCCGGTCACGCGACTACTCCCTCATTTATGCGAATCCCGATGCTACCACATGAACAGCTCATTTGGGTTGGGCTCTCAGCTGTGTTCGCTCATTCTGTAAGCATCGGATTTCGCAAGCGCCGCAGGGACAAACCGTGAGAAACTATTTAGCGTTTATGGAGCGTATACGATGGGAGCGATGCCTTGGATAAGAACGAGCTGCAAAAGCGTATGGAACAGGCCATCCGCCTGACGGCACCTGGTCAGCCGATCCGCACCGCCCTCGACATGATCATCGCCGGTCACCTGGGCGCCCTTATCTGCGTCGGCGACACCGAAAACGTGCTCGCTGCCGGTAACGACGGCTTCCCGCTCAACATTTCGTTTACCTCGAACCGCCTGTTCGAGCTTTCCAAGATGGACGGCGCCATCGTTATCGATGGCGACCTCACCCAGATCCTGCGCGCCAACTTCCACCTCAATCCCGATCCCTCGCTTGCCACGAGTGAGACGGGCATGCGCCACCGCACCGCCGCTCGCATGTCGGTGCTCACCGACGCCATCGTGATCTCGGTTTCGGCTCGTCGTGCCGTCGTCAACGTGTACGTCCACGGTAAGAGCTACGAGATTCAGCCTGTCACCACCATCATGAGCTCGGTCAACCAGCTCGTTGCCACGCTCCAGACCACCCGTCAGTCGCTCGATCGCTCCCTGCTGCGCCTGACGGCCCTCGAGCTCGACGACTACGTTACGCTCGCCGACATTACCGGTATTTTCTCGAGTTTCGAGATCATGCAACAGGCAAAGACCGAGCTTAAGGATTGCATCGTCAAGCTGGGTAACCAGGGCAAGCTCGTGCAGATGCAGCTCGAGCAGCTCGCGGGCTCCAGCATGGATACCGAATACGACTTGATGATCCGCGACTACGCAAGCGATTCCTCCGAGGCAAACGCCGAGAAGATTCGCGCCGAGCTGAGCCGCATGACGCCTAAGGACCTGTCCGACCCGCAGCACGTGGCGGCAGTTCTGGGCTATGACGACCTGGACGAGGACTCCGTCATGACGCCGCTGGGCCTGCGCACGCTTTCGCGCGTGTCCGTCGTGCGCGACGGCGTGGCCGAGAAGATCGTCGACGAGTACGGCTCGCTGCAGGAGCTCATGGATGACATCAGCGAGGATCCGGAGCGCCTGGGCGACTTTGGCGTCAACAACCCTGCCATTCTTGCGGACTCCCTGTACCGCATGAAGGGCACCAAACAAGGGAACGCATAATGGCGCCCGTATGCGCCGTGGTCGTTGCCGGCGGCAGCGGTCAGCGCTTTGGAAATCCCGGCGGCAAGCAGCTCGTTAACGTGGCGGGCCGTCCGCTCATGAGCTGGTCCATCCGCGCGTTTGACCGTAGCGATAAGGTCGGCCACATCGTGGTGGTTTGCCCTGCCGAGCGCCGTGCCGAAATGCGCCGTCTGGCCATCGACCCGTTTGACTATGACACGCCCATCAGCTTTGCCGATGCCGGCGATACCCGTCAGGATTCCACCCGCGCCGGCGTGCACGCGGTGCCGGCGGGCTTTGAATACGTCGCCATTCACGATGGCGCTCGTCCGCTCATTACGACCGAGGCCATCGACCACGCTATCGACGTGCTCATGGGTGACCGCTCGCTCGACGGCGTCGTGTGCGGTCAGCCCGCGATCGACACGCTCAAGATCGTTGACGGCGATAATATCGTCGAGACGCCGCCGCGTGAGCTCTATTGGGCCGCGCAGACGCCGCAGATCTTTAGTGTCGACGCCATGAAGCGCGCCCATGCCGCGGCGATTGCCGAGGGCTTTATCGGTACGGACGATTCGTCACTGGTCGAGCGTATGGGAGGACGCGTCCGCTGCGTCCAGAGCCCGCGCGATAACCTTAAGGTGACGGTGCCCGAGGACCTGCGTCCTGTAACCGCGATTCTGCTCGGTCGCATGGCCGAGGGAGAGGACCTTCCCCATGTTCAGTAACCTGCGCATTGGCCATGGCTACGACGTCCACCGTCTGGTGGAGGGGCGTCGATGTATCATCGGCGGTGTCGACATTCCCTATGAGCGCGGCCTGCTGGGCCACTCGGATGCCGATGTGCTCGCGCACGCCTTGGCCGACGCCATTCTGGGCGCCTGCCGCGGGGGAGACATCGGCAAGCTATTCCCCGACACCGATCCCGCCTATGAGGGCGCCGACTCGATGGTGCTGCTCGCTCGCGTGATGGACTATGCGCGCGAGCTGGGCTTCGAGTTTGTCGATGCCGATTGCACCATTGCCTGCCAGCAGCCTAAGATCACCCCGCACCGCGATGCCATGCGCGCCAACCTCGCCCATGCTCTGGGCGTTGACGTCGAAAACGTGGGCGTCGCCGCCACTACGACCGAAAAGCTCGGTTGGGAAGGCCAGGGCGAGGGAGTCGGCGCCTGGGCCGTCTGCCTGCTACAGAAAACCGTTAAGGAGTAACGAATGCGTATCTACAACAGCGCTACCCATAAAAAGGAAGAGTTCCAGCCCATCGAGTCCGGCAAGGTCCGCATGTACGTGTGCGGCCCCACGGTCTACGACAACATCCACATCGGCAATGCCCGCACGTTCATCAGCTTTGACGTGATTCGTCGCTGGCTCATCGCGAGCGGCTACGAGGTTACGTTCGCCCAGAACCTCACCGATGTCGATGACAAGATCATCAAGCGCGCCAACGAGCAGGGCCGCACTGCCGCCGAGGTCGCGACGGAGTTCTCCGACAAGTTCATCGGCGTCATGCGCGCCGCCAACGTGCTCGATCCCGATGTGCGCCCCCGCGCCACCAAGGAGATTGGCCCCATGATCGCCATGATCAAGACGCTTATCGAGCAGGGTCACGCTTACGCAGCCGATAACGGCGATGTGTACTTTGCCGTGCGCAGCGATCCCAACTATGGTCAGGTCTCGGGCCGCAACATCGACGACCTTATGGTTGGCGCGCGCATCGAGGAGAACGAGGACAAGAACGACCCGCTCGACTTTGCCTTGTGGAAGGCCGCCAAGCCCGGCGAGCCCAGCTGGCCGAGCCCCTGGGGCGAGGGCCGTCCCGGTTGGCACACCGAGTGCGCCGCCATGGTGCATCGCTACCTGGGCACTCCGATCGACATCCACGGCGGCGGCTCCGACCTTGCCTTCCCGCATCACGAGAACGAGTGCGCTCAGGCCACCTGCGCCTGGCACCAGGGCTTCTCCAACACCTGGATGCACACGGGCATGCTGCTGGTAGACGGCGAGAAGATGTCCAAGTCGCTCGGCAACTTCTTTACGCTGGCCGAGGTCCTCGAGCAGCACTCCGCTGCCGCCCTGCGCCTGCTGATGCTGCAGACGAGCTATCGCTCGCCGCTCGACTTCTCCTGG
Source organism: uncultured Collinsella sp. (assembly GCA_902490325.1). GTDB lineage: Bacteria > Actinomycetota > Coriobacteriia > Coriobacteriales > Coriobacteriaceae > Collinsella. The sequence continues at coordinate 13,421 of CABUDJ010000006.1, forward strand.
GAGCGCCTGGAGGGTGCCGAGAACTCGCTCACGCGTATCGCCGGTACGGTCGAGAACCTGCGTTGGGCCGCGAACCATGCGACGGCCGATGCCGATGAGGCTGCCGTCGAGGCGTTTGCCGCCAAGGCCGCCGAGACCCGTGCCACCTTTAAGGAGTGCATGGACGACGACTTTAACACCGCTGGTGCCATGGGTGCCGTCTTTGGCTTTGTCACCGAGTGCAACCAGTACCTGGAGCAGGCGGGCGACGCTGCCGACAAGACCGCCGCGCTTGCCGCCGCCGACACGCTGGCCGAGCTGCTCGATACGTTTGGCGTCGAGCTTCCCGAGCCCAAGGTCGAGCTGCCGCTGGGTCTGCTGGGCGTTGCCGCCGGTTTGGTCGCCTACACGGGCGACGACGTGGACGAGGCCGCTGCCAAGATTCTTGAGGCCCGCGCCGAGGCCCGTGCCGCCAAGAACTGGGATCTGGCCGACGCCATCCGCGACCAGCTCAAGGACCTGGGCCTCACCATTGAGGATACTGCCGCGGGCACCCGTATCAAATCCCTCTAATCCCCGCGGGTTTCCCAAGCACCCGACCTTGCCGTTCAAACCGTCGCTCGCGTACTCAAGTACGCGTCGCTCCTCTTTCACGGCAATCTCGGGCACTTGGAAAACCCGTACCGACCGCCCGAATTAATATTCATGGGCGGTCGATTCTTTTGTTTCGTTTGATAATCTTTTTTAAGGAGGCCGTCCTATGGCCGACAATCGCAAACGTGCGCCTCGTGGCGGCAAGCAGGGTGCTTCTGGCTCGCGTCCGATTCGCCGCAATGATCGCGCTGCCGCTCCCAAGGGCCAGCGCGATCGTACCCAGGCTGCGCGTCCGCAGCGCGATCGCAACCGCGACGCTGTCCAGGCTCCCAAGGGCGAGTTTATCGAAGGCCGTCGTGCTGCCGCCGAGGCGCTACGCACTGGTTTTCCCATCAAGTGCGCGCTCATTGCCGAGGGCGGGGAGCGCGATGCCGCCTTGTCGCGCCTGGTCGACGACCTCAACGCCGCGGGTGTCCGCATTAAGTATGTGCCGCGCGCGCAGCTCGACGCACTGTCGAGCCATGGCGCTCACCAGGGCATCGCGCTCGAGGTTGGCAACTTCCCCTATGCCGATGTCGCCGATATTCTCGACCGCGCAGGCGAGGGCCCGGCACTTGTCGTGGTGCTCGACCACGTGACTGACGACGGCAACTTTGGTGCCATCGTGCGTTCCGCCGAGGTTGTGGGCGCGGCCGGCGTCATCATCGCCAACAAGCGCGCCGCCGGCGTGACCGTGGGCAGCTACAAGACTTCAGCCGGCGCCGTCATGCATCTGCCTATCGCGCAAGTGCCCAACATCGCCCGTGCGCTCGACGATCTTAAGGCCGCTGGCTTTTGGGTGGGCGGTGCCTCCGAGCACGCCGAAGGCAGTTGCTGGGATGCTCCCTTCGAGGGCCGCGTGGCGCTCGTCATGGGCTCCGAGGGCGACGGCATCTCGCGCCTGGTGCTCGAGAAATGTGACTTTTTGACCAAGCTTCCCCAGCGCGGCATGACCGAGAGCCTCAATGTTGCCCAGGCAACCACGGCGCTGTGCTTTGAGTGGCTGCGTCGCAACGCCGGCGAGCTCATGGGGGAGGAGTAGCGCATGTCCAAGAAGAACCGCGCCAAGTCCAAGGCCAAGCGCTTTGGCGAAGGCTCGGCCAAGCCGATTGTTTCGGCCGCGACCTATGGCGTGGGCGGCAATGCGTTTGCGCAGGCTATCGCCGATCCGGTCTCGACGGTGCACTCCAATAAGCCCGAGCTGCTGGTGGTCGACGGCTACAACGTGATCCACTGCACGCCGCGCTACGAAAAGCTCGTCTACGACCATTCCGACGATCCGTATTCCAGCGACGTTCACGATATGGCGCGCACTGCCCTCATTAACGACGTGGCGGCGTTTGCCCAGGGCCGCTACGAGGCCGTGATCGTGTTCGACGGCGCGGGCAATATCTCCAGCGAGCGCCCCAACCTGCCGGCCCGCGGCGTGCGTATCGAGTTTTCGCCGACGGGCGTCTCTGCCGATACCGTGGTGCAGAAGCTCTGCATCGAGGCGCGCGAGGAAGGCCGCGCGTGCTCCGTGGTATCGAGTGACGGCACAATCCAGGCCGTCGTCATGGGCAAGGGCGTCACGCGCATCTCGAGCCGTATGCTGGTGGACGAGATCAAACAGATCGATAACGACGTTCATGAGGCAGAGGAAGCTCCGCAGATCAAGATGACTCTGGGCAGTCGCCTGAGCCCCGAGGCCTTGGCCAAGCTCAAGGCCCTGCGTGGCCGGTAGGGGAGTTGGCGGGGCAATGCTGCCTCGCTAACTCCATTCAGCGATGTCGATCATTCTTTCGAGGCGCCACGTTAGCGCCTCTTTTAGATAAGACAGTCTCGCTGCTAGGGCATCGTTTTTAGACAGAATCTCGATTGTCTCGTCGACGAAGCCTTCGAGTTTGTCTCCATCGAACCAGCCCATGTCCTCGACGAGCAGCATTTGTTTGGCGGGGCTTGAATGAAACTGCGCGCCGGTAAAACTGTGCTCTCCCGCCCTAAGCTTCTCAAGAGAAATGTTGCACCAGAGCGATGAGCCCGAATCGAAGATGGGGGCTGGTCTGCAGACCAGTGAGTTGACGTTTCGCACGAGGCCGAAGTTGCGCCAATGACGATCGTAGTTGGCGATGATGTCGTCGCACACGATCATGCGGTCAAGGGCATCCTTGACGCCTGTCACCCCGAGCTCCTCGCAGTTTGCTACGTATCGCTCGTAGTCGGTTAGCCGTTCATCTGCGTTTGCGTGCTGGTTTACATAGAACGCAGGGACATACTCTTCTTCATCAGTTAAGAAGACATCGCATATGCTCAGGGCGGAAGTGCCCGTGCCCTCGAGCGAGTAAGGCACATAATCGCAGGCGTTTAGGATGCGACGGTGGAGCGCGGTCGCCACCAGCTCGTTATAAGGTTCCTGGTTCAGGTGCGCTCCTGCCTTATGCAGAATTCGACGCCCGCCCTCGCATGTCCAGTACTTTTGAAGATTGCCGTCTGAGGTGTTGTCGGGCTTTGCGGCAGCCGCTTTTCCCTCTGGGGCAAAGGGCGCAATGGACAGCGAGACGTCATCAAAGGCGTTATTGAAGAAGTTGATATCCTCCCACGCGAGACCGGAGTCTTGGGGCCTAATCCAATACTGGTCGGATAAGGAGAGGCCAAGATTTCGCTGTACGAGTTCATCGGGAACATCGACTGCGGCTTCCGCAAGCAGGGAGGCTAGCCCAATGCGTGCGAGCGGGATACCGCGGCCGCGCCACCAGATGCGGAAGGAGTCGAGCGATATGGGGCTATTAAGGCCAAATACTCCAATAGGGGCGTGGGCGGAATCGATGTCGGCACCGATGTGGGTGAAGTCTTTTCTCGATGTGTTGTAGACCAGCTGAGCGACTTCGTACGTGCGGTTCATGAGGGTAAATGCGACTTCGCTTTTCCCATGCCCACGACGAGGCCGTCCCCCTCTTTTGGTTGCGGAGCGGAGTCGCGTGTCTACGCTGTCTTTGTCGACAAGCCATACACCAGAAGCCTTGCGGGCGGTCAGCGCGCCGTTCTTAATGAGCTCCTGCACCCTGCGCGGGGTGATGCCGAGCAGCTCGGCTGCTTCCTTGGTAGTAAGCATCGCGAAACCCTTCGTTAGAACGAATAGTTTTATATATAGCAATTGTAATTAAAACTATTCGTTCTGACGAATGGTTTTGAGATGTGGTCGGTCGAAGGGTCTGTTGCGCCCCGTCCGCAATTCCTTTATTCTTAACAGGCTTCGCGCGAAAGCGCCAAGTGTGCCAGTGTGGCGCAACGGTAGCGCAACTGATTTGTAATCAGTGGGTTGCGGGTTCGATTCCTGTCACTGGCTCCATGAAAGTTTCGGGCTCTGTCTCTATATGGGACAGGGCCCGTTTCTATTTATGTTGACATGTCAGCGAGTTTGACTTCCACCAGGCTTCAGGTTTGTCTCGATCTGCAACACGGGCGGGCTGAAAACCCTCCTTATAGTTACAGATCGAGACAATGCCAAGGGATGGTCGATAACATCTCGATCTGTAACACGAAGGGGCGAAAAACCGTTCTTACTGTTACAGAATGAGACGTGAGCTGGGGTCTCTGCGTAATATCTCAATCTGTAACAGATAGGGGAGGAATAACCCTCTTACTGTTACAGATCGAGACTGAAGCTGGGGCGAGGTTGGTCATCGTCATCGAGCGTGGATATTCGGACACACGAGAGTGGAAAATCTCCCGCCTGGAGAATGAGCGTGGATAATCTGCCACTTTGGCCTTGGGGCCATGCCAAAAGTGGGAGATTATCCACGCTCGATTTCAAACGGGAGAAAATCCACGCTCGAATTTGCCGCGGAGGCCCGATCTCGACCTATATATAGGTGCAAATGAGTCGTTATCGAAGTAATAATCCGCAGGCTTACTCCACTATGCCAAAGTGTTCCCTTGGGAAATGTCACCAGTGCAGCAAAATCCACCGTCCTTCACATCCAAACTCAGCAAAACGGCAGGTCAAAGCTATATGGATACGCCCGGAGCCGTGTATCTAGAGGTTTTCGTTGACAGCCCCCAAGGTGGCATCGTATTATCTTCATCGTTCGCGGGGGCGGCGGTCCAAAAGACCAAAGGACCTGCGGATACTTGAACGATTGGGAGTTTGCCCGAGTGGTTAATGGGGACGGGCTGTAAACCCGTTGGCTCTGCCTACATAGGTTCGAATCCTATAGCTCCCACCCGTCAAGTGCCTGTATAGCTCAGTCGGTAGAGCACTTCGTTGGTAACGAAGAGGTCACCAGTTCAAGTCTGGTTGCAGGCTCCATCCGGCGGTGTAGCTCAGTTGGTTAGAGCACACGGTTCATACCCGTGGCGTCACTGGTTCGAATCCAGTCACCGCTACCATAGGTAACACGGTGGCTTCTCAATAGTATGTTGAGAGGCCACTATGGTATAAAGGCAAAGTCCCGTCCGGGGACGACCTGTTTAGAGGAGGGCTTTATGGCCAAAGAGAAGTTTGAGCGCACTAAGCCGCATGTTAACATCGGCACCATCGGTCACGTCGACCACGGCAAGACCACGCTGACCGCTGCCATCACCAAGGTTCTCTCCGAGACCGAGGGCTGCAAGGCTGACTTCACTGCGTTCGAGAACATCGACAAGGCTCCCGAGGAGCGCGAGCGCGGCATCACGATCTCCGTCTCCCACGTTGAGTACGAGACCGCTGCCCGTCACTACGCTCACGTTGACTGCCCGGGCCACGCTGACTACATCAAGAACATGATCACCGGTGCTGCTCAGATGGACGGCGCTATCCTGGTCATCGCCGCTACCGACGGCCCCATGGCTCAGACCCGCGAGCACATCCTGCTCGCCCGTCAGGTCGGCGTTCCCTACATCGTCGTCTTCCTGAACAAGTGCGACATGGTCGACGATGACGAGCTCATCGACCTCGTCGAGATGGAGACTCGTGAGCTCCTCTCCGAGTACGATTTCCCCGGCGACGACATCCCCGTCATCCGTGGTTCCGCTCTGGGCGCTCTCGAGGGCGACGCCAAGTGGATGGACGCTATCCGCGAGCTCATGAAGGCCGTCGACGAGTACATCCCGACGCCTGCTCGTAACAACGACCTCCCGTTCCTGATGGCCGTTGAGGACGTTATGACCATCTCCGGCCGTGGTACCGTTGCTACCGGCCGTGTCGAGCGCGGTGAGCTCAAGCTCAACGAGCCCGTCGAGATCGTCGGCATCAAGGATACCCAGAACACCGTCGTTACCGGTATCGAGATGTTCCGTAAGTCCATGGACTTCTGCGAGGCTGGCGACAACGTCGGTCTGCTGCTCCGCGGCATCAAGCGCGAGGACATCGAGCGCGGCCAGGTTCTCTGCAAGCCCGGTTCGGTTACCCCGCACACCAAGTTCACCGGTGAGATCTACGTTCTGACCAAGGAGGAGGGCGGCCGTCACACCCCGTTCTTCGATGGTTATCGTCCTCAGTTCTACTTCCGTACCACCGACGTTACCGGTACGGTCAAGCTCCCCGAGGGCACCGAGATGGCTATGCCTGGTGACCACATCACCATCGAGGGCGACCTCATCCACCCGATCGCCATGGAGGAGGGCCTGCGCTTCGCTATCCGCGAGGGTGGCCACACCGTCGGTTCGGGCATCGTCTCCACGATCATTGAGTAAATTAGCTCTCTGATATAGCTGACTTAGAGAACCCGGCACTTATATGGGTGCCGGGTTCTTTTCTGCAATGGATATTGAGCCGTTGCTGGTGTCGAGAGGATCGATAATGGTCCTGGATGCACCGTCGATTAGATCTCGATGGCTTCATTGATGTGTTCCAAATATGAATGGATCCACCGAGAACCAATTGACTCGAGGTTTTCATTGACAGCACTTACGTGGAGCTGATAAAGTAACAACTCGTGCCCGTACGGGGCGGAAATGAAAGGTTCAGGATACATGCGTACTCTAGTTACTCTTGCGTGCACTGAGTGCAAGCGCCGCAACTATACGACCACCAAGAACAAGTCGACCATGCCTGATCGTATGGAGATCAAGAAGTATTGCCCCTGGTGCCGTCACCACACGCTGCACAAAGAGACTCGCTAGTCTCTAGTCACATACGCCAGTAGTTCAATTGGTAGAGCATCGGTCTCCAAAACCGAGTGTTGAGGGTTCGAGTCCTTCCTGGCGTGCCAGTCATTATTCCGTAAGCTCCCACTTGGGGGCTTACGGTTTACTCATGTATAAGCGCATTGCGCGGAGGTAACCCAAATGGCCAACAAGAAGAACAAGAAGAAGGCTCAGCAGCAGGCGCCTGCCAACAACGCTGCCGCCAACTCCAAGGTTGAGGCCAAGAAGGCCGTTGCCAAGAAGAACGAGAAGGCTGCGAAGTCCAAGAAGAACGAGAAGCCTGGTTTCTTCGCCCGCACCAAGAAGTATTTCGCTTCGGTCAAGTCCGAGATGAAGCGTGTCACGTGGCCCGATAAGAAGGAGCTCGTGAACTACTCGGTCGTCGTTTGCGCTTCTTTGGTCGTCGTCGGCGTCGTCATCGCTCTGCTCGATGCTGGCTTTGGCGAGGCTCTTGCTCTGTTCTCTGGATTGAGGGGCTAAACCATGTCTAAGCGTTGGTACGTCGTTCACACTTACTCCGGATACGAGAACCGCGTAAAGTCCGATCTCGAGCATCGTATCGAGACCATGGGCATGCAGGACCGTATCTTTGATATCGAGATTCCTATGGAGCGCGTCACCGAGATCAAAGAGGGTGGCAAGCGCGAGACCAAGGATTCCAAGATCTTCCCGGGTTATGTCTTGGTCCGCATGGAGATGGATGACGATGCTTGGACGTGCGTTCGTAACACACCTGGCGTCACCGGTTTCCTAGGCGGCAACGGTAAGCCCGCTCCGCTTTCCCGCGACGAGTACAACAAGATGACTCGTCGTCCCGGTAAGGGCGATTCGCCCAAGCGCACCTCGGTTGATATTCAGGTCGGCACGTCCGTCCGCGTCACCGATGGCCCGCTTACCGACTTTGATGGCAAGGTCTCCGAGGTTAACACCGAGGCTGGCAAGCTCAAGGTCACGCTGATGATCTTTGGCCGCGAGACGCCGGTCGAGCTCGACTTTAACCAGGTCGCTGTCATCGCTTAAGTTTTCGTCCGTTCGCGCGAGCGTGCTTCTTCTGTGACTGCTCATCTCAGGAGTGCTTCTAACACGTGCGTGCTTACGATATAGCAAGTACTTCACACTCGTGATTCGAAAGGAATGACCATGGCTGAGAAGAAGGTTGCCAACGTCATTAAGCTCCAGATTCCTGCTGGTGCAGCTAACCCCGCTCCTCCCGTCGGCCCCGCCCTGGGCGCTGCTGGCGTGAACATCATGCAGTTCTGCCAGGCCTTTAACGCCGAGACGCAGGACAAGAAGGGCGACATTATCCCCGTTGAGATCTCTGTCTACGAGGATAAGTCCTTCTCCTTCATCACCAAGACCCCGCCGGCGGCTCACCTCATCAAGAAGGAGCTGAACCTCAAGTCTGGTTCCGCTAAGCCCCAGGCCGACAAGGTTGGTCAGCTCTCCCAGGAGCAGCTCACCAAGATCGCCGAGATCAAGATGCCGGACCTCAATGCCAACGACATTGACGCCGCCAAGAAGATCATCGCCGGTACCGCCCGTTCCATGGGCGTCACCATCGCTGAGTAGCGATTTCTTATGGTAACGACGGGTGTTCCGACCGGGGTGCCCGTTAAATGTGTGCAATAGGGCACACGATACGATGTGGGAGGGCTCACGCCCGTTTAACCACAGGAGGTAATGCACATGGCTAAGCATGGTAAGAGCTATAACGCCGCTGCCGAGAAGATCGACCGCGCCACGCTCTACACCCCCCTTCAGGCTGCCAAGCTCATCAAGGAGCTCGACACCGCCAAGTTCGACGAGACCGTCGAGGCCCACTTCCGTCTGGGCATCGATACTCGTAAGGCTGACCAGAACATCCGTGGTTCCATCTCCCTGCCTCACGGCACCGGCAAGACCGTTCGTGTTGCCGTCTTCGCCGAGGGTGAGAAGGCCCGCGAGGCCGAGGCTGCCGGCGCCGACATCATCGGTTCCGACGAGCTCGTCGCCCAGATCCAGAAGGGCGAGATCAACTTCGACGCCGCTATCGCTACGCCGAACATGATGGCCAAGGTTGGCCGCATCGGTAAGATCCTTGGTCCCCGTGGCCTCATGCCGAACCCCAAGCTCGGCACCGTGACCATGGACGTCGCCAAGATGGTCTCCGAGCTCAAGGCTGGCCGCGTTGAGTACCGCGCCGACCGCTACGGCATCTGCCACGTGCCCCTGGGCAAGAAGTCCTTCTCTGAGCAGCAGCTCGTCGAGAACTACGCTGCCCTGTACACCGAGATCCTGCGCGTCAAGCCCTCTTCTGCTAAGGGCAAGTACGTCAAGTCCATCTCCGTGTCTTCCACCATGGGCCCTGGCGTCAAGGTCGATCCCGCTGTCCAGCGTGACTTCCTGGCTGAGTAACTGCTAGTTACTGCCTGAGCAAAGCAAGCATTGCTAAAGAAACCCGGTTCTGCCTTGTGCAGGACCGGGTTTCTTGCTATCTCGGGTCAAAACCACCACAAAGGGGACAGGCACCTTTGTGGTGGTTTTGGCACTTTGGCGTTAATGTTATGGCATCGCAGCGAGCCGGTTCCAAGTGCCCCAGGTCGCCCCGAAAGAGGAGCGACGCGTACTTTGGTACGCGAGCGACGGTTTGAGGGGCGAGATGGGGTGCTTGGGGCCGGCGCAGCGTCAAGCCTTAAAGGTGGTTACCAGGGCGTTCTTGCGGTAGAGGACTCGATGGCTTCGTGGCGTTTGAGCTCGCGGCGCATGGTTTGTGAGTTGAGCCAGGCTGCTTGCCAGCCGCGGATGGGGTAGTGCGTCTGGTCGAGCTCAAACTGCGTATAGCCGCAGGCGTTGATGATCGTCGTTCCACACACATGCTGACGCTCGCGCTGAAAATCGCAACCGTAGTTTTGGTGCACATGTCCGTGCACCATGTAGTCGGGATTCCAGGATTCGAGTGCTGTGTTAAAGCATTCGAATCCTCGATGCGGCAGATCGTCCAGATCACCCATACCGGCGGCGGGTGCATGGGTAAGCAGAATGTCGCACCCGCCGACCATCCTAACCTTACGCGACAGCTTACGCATGCGCTTGGACATCTCGCGTTCGGTGTACATGTTGGCGCCGTCGCGATAACGCATGGACCCGCCAAGGCCCGCAATGCGAATCCCTCGGTACGTGTACACGCTGTCTTCCACGCAGATACATCCGCCCGGTGCATGACGTGCGTAGCGGTCATCGTGATTGCCGCGCACGTAGATGAGCGGTTTGTTGATGACCGTAACCAAAAACTCAAGATAGTCCGGGTCCAGATCGCCGGCGGACAAAATCAGGTCGACTCCCTCAAAGCGTTCCTTGCGAAAGCACTCCCAAAGGCATCGTTCTTCGGTATCGGCTATTGCAAGGATTTTCATAGGGCAGGGACTTTCGGCTCATCGTCGAGCTGCGGAATGGTGCCTACCACGTTGTCCGCCAGCCAATTCATCTCGACAATCTGCGTGCTCGGCAGCGGAGGGAAGCCTTCGATCTGTACCACGCCGTTCTGGCTGTGGAGCTCGCCGCCAAAGGGGTTGATGGATCCCTCAACAATGCCGTTGCGGAGCAACTGCACGAGTTTGCGCGTTTGGTAGGGTAGGCCCGGAGCGTAACGGATGTCGATAACTCCGGAGCTCATGCCATACCAGTAGTTGACAGCGCGCACTTGGTTGTCGTCGCTGGTCTCGTCCCACGTGCCGTGAAGAAGGCTGCGAACGATGAGCTCGTAGTAACGGCCCCAGTTCCATACGGGCATGGCGATGCCGGTGACTTTGCCGTCGACCAAGCGGTGAAGCCCGTAGGCCGTTGGGTCTTCGAGCGACTTTGACATGTCAGCGCCGGTCATGACGCTTACGCCTTCGCGGCACATGGCTTCGGCAAGACCACCGGCGGGAACATCGCCCCAGGTGAGGATAATTTGCGCGCGGGGGTCGAGCAGCGAGGCGCCGATGGCAAAGGCATTGATCTCGCTGAGCGCGCCGGATGCGAAGACCGACGCGTGGTAGCCGATGCGATGGTTGTCCGCCATGCTGGCGGCAAGGGCGCCCAGGAGGAACTTGGCCTCGTACATCTTGCCAAAGTACGAACGGACGCTTTGGTGGGGAAGGCCGATAGAGCAGTTAAGGAACCGAACCTGGGGATACTCAACGGCAGCTCTGAGCGTGTATTCCATCAGGCGGTGCGAGGTCGAGAAGATGACGTTGTCTCCATGTTTGACAGCCGTTTCCACGGCGGCGTAGAACACGTCCGGATCGTGACAGTCCTCGAACGCCTCGGTGCGCACGATACCGTCAAAGTGCTCATCGAGATACTGACGCCCTTGGTCGTGCAGACTGTCCCAGCTCGACGCCGCACAGGGGAACTCATGGATAAAGGCGATACGCAGGGGGTTGGCCGCCGAATAGACAGTCTTGCCCATAAAGAAGTTGAGCACGCCGGAGGTGGACTTGGCGGGCGACTCCTCCTCATCGACGCTCGGCGCTTCGACAAGATCGACCTTGTCCTCGTCATTTTTGCCGGCAATGACCAGCTCGCGCCAAATCTTGCACAGGCGGTTTACGACGATATCCGTCGGCGTATCCAGCAGGCGGTCCTGGTTGTACACATTGAGGTAGACGAGCATGGCGTCGGCGGGCGTAATGTCCAGGTGGTCGCCGCCTGCGCGAAGGTGGGCGCGCTTAAAGAGCAGGAAGGTGTGGCGCAGGTAGTCGACCTTTTTCTGCGGCCATTTTTCAATAAGGTTCTGACCGAGCATCTTGGCGAGCGTCTCGTAGCTTCCCTCACGCGAGAACTCGATCTCGTATAGGGGACAGACGCGCCAAAACGCGCAGAATTCACCGTACAGGCGGCTTTCGACGGAATCCCATGTGCCGGGGTAGAGACGGGTGACCCTGGCCGAAACCGTTGGAGCGTCCAGGAATTTGAGGACGCTGACGCGTTTGTTGCCTTCCTGGACATAGAATCGATGCATGAACTCGGTGACGATGATGGGGTCGCGATAGCCCTCGGTTACCTGGATGTCGTAGAGGTTGGACCACTTGCGGGCTAACTCGGTATTAAACGGCAACAGCGGCATAAAGTTGCACGCAAAGGCGGACTGACGGCCCTTGGTGACCGTGCCCACGACCATCTCGAGCGGAATGTCCCTGAGGCCGATGTTCTCGCGTTGGCCGCAGGGGAGCTGGGCAACGAGGCTGTCGAGGTCCGTGAGGTACGGGTGTTCACTTTGGCTGATGGCGCGACGGCGTCCCTGCTCGCCGCGCTTGCGTGCTTGACGATAGGCCTCTTCCATGGTGTCTACTCCCTTAGTCGTTTAAACAACGATATAAACCATGGTACCACGATGCGAAACCACCACAAAGGTGCCTGTCCCCATTGTGGTGGTTCACCTTTATGGAGGTGTTAGGCGATGATGGGGGCGATGGCGCGGATGCAGGCGTCGGCTGCCGTGAAAGTGGTGCTGTCGTCGCTGACGATAAAGATGATCTTGCCCTTGATGCCAAAGTCGCCGATTTCGCTAAAGAGCACGTAGGGCTCCTTGTCAAAGCCCGAGATGGGAAGCACGGCGGCCTTGGTGGCGTCGGTGAGCTCATCTGCCAACGCGTCCAGTGAAGCCCACTTGGACGTGTCCTTGACCGCGACGGGGACGGCTACGCGCCCAAAGGGCATCAAATGCACGAGCGTGTTCTTGGAGATGTTGGAGTTGGGGACGATGATGGTCTGCCCGCAGGCGTCCTCGATGGTCGTATGGCGCCAAGTGATGTCTTGGACCACGCCCGACACGCCGCCGACCTCGATATTGTCGCCGGGCTTGATGATGCCCATAAAGGTCACCTGCATGCCGCCGATAAGGTTTGACAGCGTGTCCTGAAAGCCGAGCGAGATGGCGATGCCGCCGACGCCAAGAGCGGCAACGAGGGCGTTTGCGTTAATGCCAAAGCAGTTGTCGAGGATAAAACTACCGCCGATCATCCAGATGACGGCGCGCGCGATGTTGATGAAGATGCTTGATGAAGGGAGTGGGTTATCGTCGCGGTTGAGCAGGTGGTACAGGGTCTTGGACGCGACCTTGGCGGCAACGGCGGTGCCGATGGCCAAGATACCTGCCCAGATGATGTTGTGGACCCATCGTTGTGCAAAGAAATGAAGAATTGGCTCAAACAATTCCATGTTGGGAAACCTCCTCATGATCGTTCAACCATGATACCCACCAAGAAGCCCGTCCGATCAAATTCGGACGGGCCGATAACTTGAGATGGGGTGGCCGCGGTGGCGTAAGCTGGGGCGCCGGCGAGCGCGCCGGCAAACAACGCAGTGGCTAACGCAAGGCGGGGGAGGAGTCTTCTCATGGCAGTTTCCTTAGTCCTTAACAAAAACCACCACAAAGGTGCCTGTCCCCTTTGTGGTGGTTTTCTAGGTCGTTAGCTCAGCAAAATAAACCTGTCCCTTTTTGGCGGGTTTTAGCTCAGCAGCATGCGGTCGTTGGCGAGCTCGCCGCCCGAGACCTCCTCGAACTTCTGCAGCAGGTCGGCCACGGTGAGTGACTTCTTTTCGTCGCCTGCCACGTCGTAGATCACGTGACCCTCGTGCATCATGATTAGGCGATTGCCCAGACGGATGGCGTCATTCATGTTATGCGTGACCATGAGCGTGGTCAGGTGGTGCTCGTCGACGATCTCCTCGGTCAGGTTGAGCACCTTAGAGGCCGTCTTGGGGTCGAGCGCCGCGGTGTGCTCGTCGAGCAGCAGCAGGCGCGGCTTGGTGAGCGTGGCCATGAGCAGGGTGAGTGCCTGGCGCTGACCGCCCGAAAGCAGGCCGACCTTGGCGTTGAGGCGCGTGTCCAGACCGAGGTCCAGGCGCTTGAGCAGCTCAACGTACTCGTCCTTCTCGGCCTTGGTGACGCCCCACGAAAGACCGCGACGCTGGCCACGGCGCTTGGCGAGGGCCAGGTTCTCGGCGATCTGCATGTCGGCTGCGGTGCCGCGCATGGGGTCCTGGAACACGCGGCCCAGGTACTTGGCACGCTGCGACTCGCTCAGGCGCGAGATATCGGTGCCGTCGAGCTCGATAACGCCCGAATCGAGCGGATACACGCCGGCGATCATGTTGAGCAGCGTGGACTTGCCGGCGCCGTTGCCGCCGATCACGGTTACAAAGTCGCCGTCGTTAAGGGTGAGGTCGACACCGGTAAGAGCGCGCTTCTCGGTGACGGTGCCCTTGTTAAAGGTCTTTTTGACGTGCGAGAGCTTAAGCATCTGCCTCATCTCCCTTCGTGTAGGAGCTGCGGAGCTTATAGCGCTCCCAAACCACGGGCACGCACAGGGCCACGGCGACGATCACGGCGGAGAGCAGCTTCATGTCGTTGGCGTCCATGCCCAACTGCAGCACGATGGCGCGGATAAGGAAGTACACCACGGAGCCAAAGACGGCGGAGGCAAGACGGACGCTAAACTGCGTGAGACCGCCGGGCAACAGGCGGCCGAGCACCTCGCCGATAACAATGGCGGCAAGACCGATAACGATGGCACCGGTGCCCATGCCAATGTCGGCATACTTCTGGCTCTGGCAGATGAGTGCGCCCGAAAGGCCGATGAGGGCGTTGGAGAGCACGAGGGCGATCATCTTGGTGGAGTTGGTGTTGACGCCCAGGGCGCGAATCATGTACTCGTTGTTGCCGGTGGCGCGCAGTGCCGAGCCGATCTCGGTGCCAAAGAACCAATACAGGATGGCAACGATAGCCACGGCGAGCAGGATGCCCAAGATGATGGCAACGGTGGACTGCGGCAGACCGGTCATATTGCTGACGGCCGAGAACACGGTGGCCTTGGCAAGAATGGGCGTATTGGACTTGCCCATGATGCGCAGGTTGATGGACCACAGGCTGATCTGGGTGAGGATTCCGGCGAGGATCGCGGGAATCTCAAAGACGGTGGTCAAAATGCCCGTGACGGCGCCCGCGATGGCGCCGGCGCACATGCCAGCCAGCACGGCGAACAACGGGTCGACGTTGTTATTGACGATGAGCACAGCGCAGACGCAGCCGCCGAGGGCAAAGCTGCCGTCGCAGGTCATATCGGGAATGTCGAGCAGGCGGAACGTGATAAACACGCCAAGCACCATAATGCCCCAGAGGACGCCCTGCGAAACGGCGCCCTGCAATGCAATGAGCATGCTTCATACCTCCTAGGATAGGGTGGACACGTGATTCACCATAATAGCGGTAACAATGCATAAAAGAGCTGCGGACAGACGTTTTGTTTTACCTGAAACAAGCAGGGCGGACGCCGGTCTACAGCGCCCGCCCCTGTGGCTCAGATATTGAATAACGCAGCTATGGCGCGAGCACGGGCTCAAGACGCATGCCGCGTATGGCATTACGCGTCCAGAGTGGAAAGGTCGATGCCCAGCGCCTCGGCCATTTCGTCGTTCTTGACGACGACCAGGTCCTTGCTCGAGAGGTGCTTGATCGGTATATCTTCGGGCTTGGCCTCGCCCTTCAGGATCTTAACGGCCATCTCGCCCGCGGCGTAGCCCAGGTCCTCATAGTTGATGGAGAGGGTGAACAGGCCGCCGGCCTTACACATGCCCTCCTCGCCAGTCACGAAGGGGAGCTTGTTCTCCTTGCAGATCTGGCCGACCTGCGAGGCACCCGCGGCGATGGTGTTGTCGGTGGGGGAGTACAGCGCGTCGACCTTGCCCACGGCAGACTCGACGACGGACTGAATCTCGTTGGAGCTCGAGACGGTGAAATCGGTGTACTCGAGGCCCAGCTTGTCGAGCTCCTTCTTGGCGGCCTTGATCTGGACGTCGGAGTTGGACTCGGCGGTGCAGTAGAGCAGGCCGACCTTCTTTACGTCGGGCAGGACCTTCTGCATCATCTCGAGCTGCTCGGCGACCGGGGTGAGGTCGGAAGCGCCCGTGACGTTGGTGCCCGGCTTGTCGTTGTCCTGTACCAGGCCGGAGGCGGCGTAGTCGGTGATGGCACAGCCCACGATGGGGATATCGGCCGTGGCGCCGGCGGCAGCCTGCGCGGCGGGCGTGGCGATGGCATAAATCAGGTTGACGTTGTCGCCCACAAACTTGTCGGCAATGGACTTACACGTGGATTGGTCGTTCTGGGCGTTCTTCTGGTCGATCTTGACCTTAAGGCCGCTCTCCTTGATGGCCTTGACAAAGCCGTCGTTGGCGGCATCGAGTGCGGAGTGCTCGGTGAGTTGCAGAACGCCGATGGTGTAGTCGGAACCGGCGGCAGCAGAGCCGGAACCAGAGTTGCCGCCGCATCCGGCGAGCGGGGCGAGCGCGAGCAGACCGGCGGAGACCAGAAGGCTCCTGCGGCTGATGGTGATGTCCTTCATATCATTACCCCCAGTATAAAAATGGCTGGAAACACTGCACTGGGACAAAGTGCAAGTGGAACTATAGTAGCGCTGATGTCCATTTTTACAACAGCCTGGCGGGTTTTTTAATACAGAATCGGATGGGCGGTACGGGTAGTCGAATGGGCGGCGGAGGGTCTTATGCGGCGGAGGAGGCATCGTCCTCGTCCAGGACGGCGAAGAGCTTCTTGCCGTCAAGGAGACGTGTGGTGACGTTTCTCATGCGGCCGATCTCAACGGTACGCAGCGTGTCGTCGGCGCCTCGCGCGTCATAGACCGTTCCCAGCAAATACGAGAGGCCATCGCGCTGCCTGATGGCAAAGGGCCGGAGCGTCATCCGTGCTACTTCGGTTTCGCCGCGGGCGAGGGTGCTCGAGATATCAAAGCTGACGGTCGTTCCGTGGTCGATGGCCTGCTCGACGAGCTCGCACGTGTCGATGCGCTTGATGGGCGTGCGTGTTGCCTTGGTAGCCTTGCTGCCTGCGCTTGGAGCGGGTTCGGGTGTATCGAGGTAGCCGCGAACGTCGGCACTCGCCATGGCAACTAAGTGCTGCGCCATGCTCTTGCGGATAGCGATAGGCGTGGAGCGGTTGCGCATGACCATACCGTGGAGCCGGATAATCTCTTCATCGGTGAGCGGGCGGGTAAGAAGTTTGTAGCCCACGCCGCGTTTGTACTCAATTTCGTATCCGGCATGGCGAAGCGCGGAGATGGCGGTGTAGATGCTGCGCCGCGCCGCCGAGATGGGCATGCGGGCGGGGTCGTCGGGATGGGCGAGGCGCCGGATCAACTCATCGGAAAGCATGGCCTTGTCCTCGCCGGTGTTTTCGCTTAATAGTTGCAGGATGCGAACGGCGCGATAGGCTGCCATCGAGGCGGCGCCTCTCGTCGTGGTGTCGTAGGTTTCAACAGCGGCTTCGGTCATCGTGCCCACGTCCTTTCCGTTTTGGGTGGCGACGGTATGGAGCCTAGGACGCGGGGCTTTCCCAGGGGCGCAGGGCGCTCTGGGCGGTCGGTAGTCTTCGGCAAACGGCGGGTTGAGTTTTCAACAGCCCTACTCAACTGACCAAAAACTTGCCAAAAGCTTGACGGATGCTGTTGAAAAAAGCGTCTCTCGACCGATGTCGAGAGACGCTTGTGCGATGAGCGTTGGCGTGTGGCGACGCGAGCTAGCGTCCGACGATTAGAAGTCGGCGTTGCCCACGGTGCGCGGGTGCGGCAGGACGTCGCGGATGTTGCCCACGCCGGTCAGATACATGACCAAGCGCTCGAAGCCCAGACCGTAGCCGGCGTGCTTGCAGGAACCGTAGCGGCGCAGGTCAAGGTAGTACTTGTACTGCTCGGGATTCATGCCCAGGTCCTTGATGCGGGCCTCGAGCAGATCCAGGCGCTCCTCGCGCTGGGAGCCGCCGATAATCTCGCCGATACCGGGAACCAGGCAGTCGGCGGCGGCGACGGTCTTGCCGTCCTCGTTCATGCGCATGTAGAATGCCTTGATCTCAGCCGGGTAGTCGGTCACGAAGGTCGGGCGCTTAAAGTGCTCCTCGGTCAGGAAGCGTTCGTGCTCGGTTTGCAGGTCGATGCCCCAGCTCACGGGGTAGTCGAACTTGTGGCCGTCGGCGACTGCCTGCTCCAGGATCTCGACGGCCTCGGTGTAGGTAACGCGGGCAAAGTCGGAGTTGGCGACATGGTCCAGGCGCTCGAGCAGACCCTTGTCCACAAACTTGTTGAGCATGTTGAGCTCGTCGGGGCAGGTGGCCATAACGTCCTTAAGAACGTACTTGAGCATGGCCTCGGCGTTATCCATGTAGTCGTTGAGGTCGGCAAATGCCATCTCGGGCTCGATCATCCAAAACTCGGCGGCATGGCGCGTGGTGTTGGAGTTTTCGGCGCGGAAGGTGGGGCCAAAGGTGTACACGTCGCCAAAGGCCATGGCAAAGTTCTCGGCATTGAGCTGGCCGGAAACGGTGAGGCTCGCATGCTTGCCAAAGAAGTCCTGGCTCCAGTCGACCTCACCGGACTCGGTGAGGGGCGGATTTTTGGGGTCGAGCGTGGTCACGCGGAACATCTCGCCGGCGCCCTCGCAGTCACTCGTGGTGATGATGGGGGTGTTGACGTAGACAAAGCCCTGCTCCTGGAAGAAGCGGTGGATAGCGGCAGCCGCGACAGAGCGGATACGGAACACGGCGCGGAACAGGTTGGTGCGCGGGCGCAGGTGCTGCTGGGTGCGCAGGAACTCGACGGTGGCACGCTTCTTCTGCAGCGGGTAATCCGGGGCGCTGACGCCCTCGACCTCGATGGAGGTGGCAGAAAGCTCGAAGGGCTGGGGCGCATCGGGGGTCAGCTTGACGGTGCCGCTGCAGATGAGGGCGGCCGAGACGTTTTGATGGGCGATCTCGTCGTAGTTGTCGAGCGCCTCGCGGTTCATGACGACCTGCAGGTCGCGGAAGCAGCTGCCGTCGTTGAGTGTGACGAAGCCAAAGTTCTTCATGTCGCGGACGGACTTGACCCAGCCGGCAACGGTGACGGTCTGGCCACCGAGCGACTCGGCATCGGCATAGAGCTGCGCGATTTTGGTGCGGTTCACGTATCCTCCCATAACGGTTGAATGATAGTTATCCATACAGTTCGATATTCTAGCAGCTCGGCTCATTTGGGCTATACAGATAAGGCATTGGCGGGATGGTTTTTCAAACGAAAAGCGCCCGCGGCCAAATGGTCGTGGGCGCTTGACGAGGTGCCTTTTGGCTGTGTGGCGCGGGGCCTGGCTACTTGGTCTTGGCAACCAGCAGCGGGTCGCCAAGCTTGACGAGCGGGTTGCCGCCGATAAGCGTTCCAGACTCGCCGACATGGTCGATGCTCTTAAGACGATCGAGCTCGGAGACGATGACGGTCACGATATCCTCGTGACCAGCGGCCTTAATGGCCTCGCGGTCGAAGCTGATGAGCGGCTGGCCTGCCTTGACCACATCGCCCATCTCGACAAAGCGGGCAAAACCCTTGCCGTTCATTTCCACGGTGCCCAGGCCAACATGGATGAACACGCGAAGACCGTCCTCGGTGATCATGCCGATGGAGTGGTTGGTGACAGTGGTGGCACCGATACGGCCGTTGGCGGGCGCATAGATGGTGCCGGTAATGGGCTCGATGCCATAGCCCTGGCCAAGCATGCCCGAGGCGATCGTCTCGTCGGGAACCTCGTTCAGGTTGACGAGCACGCCGTTGACGGGGGCATAGATGACGCCTTCGCGGGTAGCGAAGCTTGCTGCGGGCGGAACGGACGCCTCGCCGGTCGAGGTGAAGGTGGACTTAAGCGAATCGAGCAGACCCATAGTTGCCTCCAACTTAAATAGGCGCATATCGCGCGTTTGGTTTGCCGGAAACGTTTCACATGTGTTTCGCGGCTTGGTCAACGCCCCTATTCTACGCTGCTCAACGATACCTCTGAACTGGGATTATGTGATATATCAGTTGAAGGGAAACTTATTGCCGGTGTGTTTCTGCGCCACGGGTTCAAGTGGGGTACGCTTGAAGGCGAAAAACAAGGGCGCATAATTCGCGCGAAGGGAGCACATATGATTGTCGAGAACCATGCGCTGTGGGGCGAGGAGCCGACCGAGGAATATCCGGCGACGTTTACGTATTTGGGTGCCGAGCCGCTGCCCGATAAACCGAATGGCCGCCGCCCTGCCGTGATTATCTGTGGCGGAGGTGCGTTTACGCATATCGCTCCGCATGAGCAGGATCCCGTGGCGTTTGCGTTTTTGGATCACGGTTACCAGGCCTTTGTGCTCAACTATGTCACAAGTTCTACGGGTGACGTGAGCTTTCCGCACCCCCAGGCAGATCTTGCCAAGATGGTCGCCACGGTGCGTGCGAATGCCGACGAGTGGCATGTCGATCCCAAGCGCGTGTGCGTCGTGGGCTTTTCTGCTGGCGGCATGATTTGCGCCTCGCTGGCAACGCAGTGGAAGACCGGCCCCTTCGCGGCACTTGCCGGGGCGCGTCCGGACGACATTCGTCCCGACGCCGTGGTGCTGGGCTATCCGTTGCTCGACCTTGCCTATGTGCGCGATATGCAGACGCGTGACCCGCGCATCGACCTGCGCGTGCCCAAGACGGGTGGCAAGACAGGGCGCGATTTGCTCAACGACTATCTGTCGATGGTGACGGGCGGCGAGGCGACCGATGAGCACCTGACCGACATTTGCCCTACCACGCATGTTTCGCGCCAGATGCCGCCGACCTTTGTGTGGGGCGTGTCCGACGACAAGACAGCGCCGATCGCACAGGTCTATCCGTTTGCGCAGCGCATGGCCGAGGAGGGCGTCGCTTGCGAGATGCACGTCTTTGACCAGGGCGGTCACGGCCTTTCGCTCGGCAACGCCAACACCGCGGTCGACAACGAGGACAAGCAGGTGGCAGTCCGTCCTTGGATCCGCCTGGCCTTCCGTTTCCTGGAGCGCCATATGTAAAAGTAGACTACTTGCCCGTTTCAAAAAGTCTGCTTAGAGGAGGAGCCATGCTTGAGGGTACGTATGTGGTTTTGGCCCAGACGCCGGTGGGGAGCAAGCGCGGCGAGGTGACGTTTTCACATGGGGTGAACGGCGCGCTCAGGGCAGTACTAAACGTCAGGGGTCTCAATATCGCTCTCTCGGGTGCCCGCGCTGAGTGCGATTTCTTTGAGCTCTCGGGTACTATCTCCCACGTCTTGATGGGCAAGGCGCCCTTTACATGCACGGGGTCGGTTGAGGGTGATCGACTCACTGCTACCGCGCGGTCGGGTTCCATTTCGATCTCGCTGAGCGGTATGCGCAAAGAGCTTTCGGGGCGCACCGCATAAAGTTTGCGCAGGTAAACATCGGTATTTGACTTTATAAAATAGTTCAGAGCGCTATCATTTGTCGTTACGAGTTGGTTAGCCCCGGTAAACGGTTAACCGCGTCTAACGAAAGGATGAGCGCGTGAAGCTCGATACGCTCGAGATTGGAAAGGACGCCGTTGTCGCATCGGTGGCATCGGACGACCAGGCACTCCGACAACATATTTTGGACATGGGCCTAACACCGGGCACCGAAGTCACCATGATGAAGTATGCCCCCATGGGCGACCCACTCGAGATTCGCCTGCGCGGCTACGAGTTGACGCTGCGCAAGGACGATGCCGCTCGCATTGACCTCGTAGATGTCCACGACACAGATACAGGTCCGCGCGCTAACGCCGCAATCGGCATGACGGAGCACCCGGCACTGGGCGAGGGCACGTATTCGCCCCGCGCGGCCAAGACAGCCGTGCCCGAGGGTGCGCCGCTGCATTTCGCCCTCGCCGGCAACCAAAACTGCGGTAAGACCACCCTGTTCAACCAGCTGACAGGCTCCAATCAACATGTCGGTAACTTTCCCGGCGTGACGGTCGACCGCAAAGATGGCACCATCCGCAACCATCCCGAGGCGAGTGTTACCGACCTGCCCGGCATTTATTCGTTGTCGCCGTACACGGGTGAAGAGATCGTGAGCCGCCAGTTTATCCTGGATGAGCATCCCGACGACATCATCGACATCATCGACGCTACCAACATCGAGCGCAATCTGTACCTAACGCTGCAGCTTATGGAGCTTGATCGCCCCATGGTCATCGCGCTCAACATGATGGACGAGGTGACGACCAACGGCGGCGCCGTGGACGTCAATCTGCTCGAGAGTCTGTTGGGCGTGCCGGTCGTCCCCATTAGCGCCGCACGCAACGAGGGTATCGGCGAGCTGGTGGACCATGCCCTGCATGTGGCGCGTTTCCGCGAGCGTCCCGGCCGCCTGGACTTCTGCGCACCCGATGGCCCAGACGGCGGTGCACTGCATCGCTGTATTCACGGCATTGCCAACCTTATCGAGGACCATGCCGCGACGGCGCACATTCCCGTGCGTTTTGCGGCGACCAAGCTGGTTGAGGGCGACGAGCTGGTGACCGAGGCGCTTCACCTGGATCGCAACGAGCTCGACGCCATCGAGCACATCATTACCCAGATGGAGGGCGAGGCCGGCACCGACCGCCTGTCCGCGTTGGCCGATATGCGCTTTAGCTTTATCGGCGACGTGTGTGGGCGTTGCGTCGTCAAGCCGCACGAGAGCCGCGAGCACGTGCGCTCCGTCAAGATCGACCGCATCCTGACAGGTCGTTACACAGCCATTCCGGCGTTCCTGGTGATCATGGGCCTCGTCTTTTGGCTGACGTTTGGCGTGATCGGCGCGGCGTTGCAGGGACTCATGGAGGACGGCATCGCTGCCGTCATCGCCTCGGCCGATGCGGGCCTCAAGGCGTTCGGCACCAACGACGTGGTGCGCTCGCTGGCTGTCGACGGCGTGCTTACGGGTGTGGGCAGCGTGCTGACCTTCCTGCCGATTATCGTCGTGCTCTTCTTGTTCCTCTCCATTTTGGAAGACTCCGGCTACATGGCGCGCGTTGCCTTTGTCATGGATAAGGTACTTCGTCGCTTTGGCCTGTCGGGCCGCAGCTTTGTGCCCATGCTCGTCGGTTTTGGCTGCACCGTGCCGGCTATCATGTCGACCCGTACGCTCCCATCCGAGCACGACCGCAAGATGACGGTCATGCTCACGCCGTTCATGAGCTGCTCGGCCAAGTTGCCGGTCTACGGCCTGCTGTGCGGGGCGTTTTTCCCGCAGGCGACGGTCCCCGCCATGGTCTCGCTCTATTTGATTGGCATTGCGGTCGGTTGCATCGCGGCTTTGGTGCTCAACCGCACGGCATTTAAGGGCGACCCGGTGCCGTTTATCATGGAGCTTCCCAATTACCGTCTGCCGAGCGTCAAGACGACAGTGATGCTGGCATGGGATAAAGCCAAGGATTTTATTACCAAGGCCTTTACCATTATCTTTGCCGCTACCGTGGTCATCTGGTTCCTTCAGACGTTCGACATCCGCTTTAATGTGGTCGCCGATCAGTCGCAGAGTCTGCTTGCGGGCCTCGGCAGCATCATCGCACCGGCGCTGACGCCGCTTGGGTTTGGCGACTGGCGTGCATCCACGGCGCTCGTCACCGGACTTATCGCCAAGGAGAGCGTCATCTCGACCCTCACGGTACTTTTGGGCGCGACCTCGCCCGCGGCACTGTCGACCATGTTTTCGCCGTTTACTGCCTATGTGTTCCTGGTCTTTACGTTGCTGTACCCGCCGTGCGTGGCTGCGATCGGCGCCGTCAAGAGCGAGCTGGGCGCGCGCTACGCCGTTGCCGTGTTCGCATTTCAGGTGACGGTCGCCTGGATCGTGGCGTTTGTCGTGCATTCGGCGGGCATATTGCTGGGGTTGGCTTAGTTATTTATTGACGGCGCAACCTTTGTGTATCGAATTGTTTTCGGCCCCGCATCTGTTGCTGACGGATGCGGGGCCGTTGCTATATAATCGCCTCCGCTCAAAATGATTGGAGACGTTATATATGAGTCAGGCAAGGCAAGACGGCATCACGCTCAGGCAGTGGCTCCCGCTCGTCGGGCTCACCTGCTGTGCGTTCGTGTTCAACACGTCGGAGTTTATGCCCATCGGCCTTTTGACTGACATCGCCGCGTCGTTCTCGCTCACCGAGGCCCAGGCGGGCATCATGATCTCGGTCTACGCCTGGGGCGTCATGCTGCTGTCGTTGCCGCTCATGGTGTTCGCTTCGCGCTTTGAGTTCAAGCGGATGCTGCTGGGCGTGCTGGCCGTGTTCTCGCTCGGTCAGTTCCTGTCCGCTGTGGCGCCGACCTATCCCATCCTGGTCTGCGCGCGCCTGGTGGTTGCCTGCGCGCACGCCGTGTTCTGGTCGGTCGCTTCGATTATGGCGTCGCGCCTGGTTGACACACGTCACGGGGCGCTCGCCATCAGCATGATCGCCACGGGCTCTTCCATCGCACAGATCTTCGGCCTGCCGCTCGGCCGCGCCATTGGCCTGGCCGTGGGCTGGCGTATGACGTTTGCCGTGGTCGGGGTGCTGTCTACTGTCGCGGTCGTCTACCAGGCCACGGTCTTTCCTGCCATGCCAGCGGGCGAGCGTTTTACGCTCAAGCAGCTGCCCGAGCTGCTCAAGAACCCGTTCCTCATCGCGCTCTATGTGGTCACGGTGTTCATGGCGACCGGCTATTACGCGAGCTATAGCTATATCGAGCCTTTCCTGGCTCAGGTCGCGCATGTCGACGCAAGCGCCATCACTATGACGCTGACGGCGTTCGGCTGCTCTGGTCTGCTCGGAAGCTGGCTGTTCGGCCGCCTGTTCGATGGGCACCGGTTCCCGTTTCTCGCGATTACGCTCTCCGGCGTGCCGGTGGCCCTGCTGCTCATGGGCCCGGCCGCATCGTCGCTCGCCGCGGTTCTCGCTGTTTGCGCACTGTGGGGTTGCTGCGCCACGGCCTTTAACGTGGCGTTTCAGGCCGAGCTCATCAAGCACACGCCGGCGGACTCGTCGGCCGTCGCCATGTCGATCTTCTCGGGCCTGTTTAACCTGGGAATCGGCACGGGTACCGCGATCGGCGGAGCCGTGGTTTCGGGCCCCGGTATCGCCTGGATCGGCTGCGCAGGTGGCGCAATCGCCGCCGTGGGCGTCATCCTCGCCATCACGGTGATGTTCCCAGCCATCCGCCGCGCCAAGCCCGTCGCCTAATCACGTTCCCTCATCAGTTGCGGTGGAATACGGACTGCTGGGCCCAATAAACCCGGCAAACAGTCCGTATTTCACCGCAACTTATTTTGGGGGATAGGACGTGCGGCGGGCATACAATGGATGTCGTTGTGTGAGGGTCGACCGGGAGGCTGTTATGTGGGCATACGAGACGACGTTCTATCAGATCTATCCGCTGGGCTTTTGCGGGGCTCCGCGCGAAAACGCCGCGCCCGTTGCCGAGGATGAGCTCGCCCAGGCTGCCAACGCCGCGCCCAACCCCGATGCTCCTATCATGAAGGTCGCCCAATGGGCCGACTACATGCAGGAACTCGGCGTTGGCGCTGTGCTTATCAACCCACCGCTCGAATCTGATAGCCACGGCTACGATACACGCAGCCTGCGCCATATCGACCGTCGCCTGGGTGGGGACGCCGACTTTGCCGCCGTATGCGACACGCTGCATGCCTATGGCATCCGCGTGGTGCTCGATGCCGTCTTCAACCACGTCGGCCGCGGTTTTTGGGCCTTCCGCGATGTGCAGGAGCGCAAGTGGGACTCGCCGTACAAGGACTGGTTCCACATTAGCTTTGACGGCGATTCCTGCTATGGCGATGGCTTTTGGTACGAGGGCTGGGAAGGCCATTTTGAGCTTGTGAAGCTCAACCTGCAAAATCCCGCTGTGGTCGATTACCTGCTAGAGTCCGTGCGCCGTTGGGCCGACGTCTTTGGCGTCGACGGCCTGCGCCTGGACGTTGCCTATATGCTCGACCGCGACTTTATGCGCCGCCTGCACGTCTTTACCCGTGAGCTCAAGCCCGACTTTGTGCTGATCGGCGAGACGCTCCACGGCGACTACAACCAAATCGTCAACGACGAGATGCTCGACTCCTGCACCAACTACGAGTGCTACAAGGGCCTGTACTCCAGCTTTAACTCGGTCAACATGTTCGAGATCGCCCATTCGCTGCACCGCCAGTTTGGCGGCGATCCGTGGTGCATCTACCGCGGCAAACATCTGCTGTCGTTTGTCGACAACCACGATGTGCCGCGCCTGGCAAGTATCCTCACCGACAAGTCGTGTCTGCGTCCCGCCTACGGCATGCTCTTTGGCATGCCGGGCATCCCGTGCGTCTACTATGGCAGCGAGTGGGGAATTGCCGGCGAAAAGGGTGGCCCCGATGGCGACTGGGCGCTGCGACCTGCGCTCAATGAGCCTGCGCCCAACGAGCTGACGGCGTTCATCACGCAGCTTGCGCACCTTCGCTCGGCCGACGACGCGGCTGCCCGTGCTCTCAACTACGGTGCCTATCGCAACGTGGTGATCCAGAACAAGCAGCTGCTGTTCGAGCGCGCCTGTGACGGCGCGACGGTACTCGTGGCGGTGAATGCTGTGGGTGAGCCTTACACCTTTGGCGCCGGCGAGCTCAACGGGTCCTTCGTCGACCTGCTTGCCGACGATGCGCCCACGGTCGAGCTGACGGGTACCCTTGAGCTTGCACCCTACGAGGTGCACTATCTGTTGAGAGCCTAGCCCATGGCCGTATCTGACGAGGGCTATCAACATATTGAGCATGGGTTTGAGCCCGTGTTTGACGAGCACTCGCGCGTTTTGGTGCTCGGGTCGTTTCCCTCGGTGCTTTCGCGCGCCAATGCCTTTTATTACGGCAACCCTCAGAATCGCTTTTGGCGTGTGATGGCCACGTGCCTCGGTATGCCTGTGCCGCCCAACGAGGGCGATCCTTTGGCAAGCGGTGAGCCCGCGACGGTCGATGCCTCCATTGCCGCCAAGCGGGCCATGCTGCTGAACGGCGGCGTGGCCCTGTGGGATGTGGTCGAGAGCTGCGACATTAAGGGCTCGAGCGACGCGAGCATCCGCAACGTTGTGCCGGCACATATCGAGCGCATTACCGATGCTGCGTCGATCGAGGTCGTTGTCTGTAACGGCGGTACGGCAGGGCGACTCTACAAACGCTACTTGCAAGATCGGACGGGGCTGCCCGCCATCGTCCTGCCCTCGACAAGTCCCGCCAATGCCGCCTGGCGCCTAGAACGTCTTGTTGAGCGTTGGCACGAAGCCGTTGACTGGGCTGTTATTTAATTTAGATTTTTGTTTGAGCGTGGGCGCCCAGACGTTTCAGAACGCCTCGCCAGATCGGCGCGGGCACGGCTGGCTCGGCGCAAACCATGCCGTCGGTGTCGACGTTGGCGGCATTGCCGCCGCCAAGTCGCTGTGCATGCTCGACGGAGCAGCCCATGCGCACAGCGCCCACAAGCCTATCCATCGCTTCCGAAAATGGTCGGCGCAAGAGTCCCATGCGCGGAGAGCGACGAAGCGCCGCAATGCCGCTGCCGGCGCAGATGGCAACGCCGCCACACCACAATTGGTCATGGCGCTCACATGCCTTGTGCAGGCGAACGGCGGTCCCACGCGCCTGCTCAGTGCCCTCTTGTGCGGCTCGAATCGCGGCATAGACGCGCGTTCCCGTACCGCCAAAGCGCTCAAGCGCCTGCTCGGTGGCTGTCAACGTCTCATCGTCAGCCACATCTTCAATGGCCAGCACGATGCCATCGGCAACGCTGCCGGCGTCATTTGCCTTCAAGTCGACTGGGCGGGGGAGTGCAGTGCCGGAAAGCTGTGCATAGGCGGCGATGGCATCCTGCAGGTCCCAAAGCAAAAACTCAAGATCGGCGCTATTGGGAATGCTGATATACGCAACGGTGTGCAGTGTTTTTGGTACGTCGCCGCGCGCGGTCGTCTCCATGCCATCTCCTTTCCGGCTCGTTTCCGTTTAGGTTACACCGTCTGGTGGCGCCCCGCCGCGCTATCCTAGTGCAACCCTTACGAAAGGAACGCCATGCGTCTGCCCATGAATACCTCGCTTGCCATGCTCAAGCCCTCCGGTATCCGCCGGATCAACGCGCTCGCCGCCCAGCATCCGGGGTGCATCGCGCTCGCGCTCGGCGAGCCCGATTTTCCCACGCCCGATGTGATTAGCGCCGAGGCTCGTACAGGCCAAAGGCCGGCTGACACGCACTATCCGCCCAACAACGGTCGCCCCGCCCTGCGTGAGGCGTTGTCTGCCTACATGGGGGGCGCGGGCCTTACGTTTTCGGCCGACGAGGTCATCCTGACCGACGGCGCGACCGAGGCCCTGTCGGCAACATTCATGGCCATGCTCAACCCCGGCGACGAGGTCATTATCCCCACGCCGGCCTTTGGCCTGTACGAGAGCATCGTCGTGGCCAACCACGCCAAAGCGGTCTTTTTGGATACGGAGCCTGCACAATTTCAGATTGACGAGGATGCGCTTCGTGCTTGCGTGACGCCGGCGACCAAGGCCATCGTCATCTGCTCGCCCAACAACCCCACGGGCTGCATCCTCAACGCAGCATCGCTCGACGCCGTGGCACACGTGGCGGAGCAGGCGGGCATCTACGTGATCTGCGACGACGTATACAACCGCCTGGTCTACGTGGACGGCTACGAGCGCTTTGCCCAGCGCCACCCGGAGCTTCGTGAGCAGACGGTAGTCATCGAGAGCTTCTCCAAGCCCTGGGCTATGACCGGCTGGCGCCTGGGCTGGCTCGCAGCGGCAACCCCCGTCATCGCCGAGATCGCAAAGGCCCACCAATACTTAGTATCGAGCGCCGTCTCCTTCGAGATGGACGCCGCAGCCCAGGCCCTCACCGTCGACCCAACCCCCATGCTCGAAGTCTACCGAGCCCGTCGCGAACGCGTACTCGCGGCCTTAGACGCCATGGGCCTCGACGTAGTAGAGCCCGCAGGAGCCTTCTACACTTTCCCGAGCATCAAAAAGTTCGGCCTAACCAGCGAAGACTTCTGCATCAAAGCCATCAAAGAGGCAAACGTAGCCCTAGTCCCGGGCGACTGTTTCGGAACCGAAGGCCACATCCGCCTAAGCTACTGCGTCTCCGACCAAGATCTGGACGAAGGCCTAAATCGCCTGTCCACCTTCATTTCAACCCTGTAGCCATCAGGGACGCAACACATCAGCCCACCGACCCAAGCATTATGAGTGGGGCGCGCCGGCCAACGGACACGAGGATTCGCTGCAAAGGCAGCGTAGCTCCGGCCGGGAGGGGCAGGGCGAGTTTTCCGTAGATTCCGCACGAGCCGAAGGCCACTTAATGTGGCCTTCG
>CABUDJ010000007.1 GCA_902490325.1 uncultured Collinsella sp.
ATTTGCGAAAGCGCCGTCAAACGGGCGCCGATGCCCTGCCGCCGGTGGTGGCGGAGCGCCGCGAGCGCTATCGGGCTGCCGGCATTGCGACAGACGAGGCTGAGCTCGCTGCCGGCGTTGCCGACGAGCAGGGGCGTGTGGATGCTTCTGTGGGCGGCTACAACCGCGCGGTACGTCGTCTGTACGGCCCCGGTACGCCATGGGGCGAGGTTGCCGAGTGGCAGATGGCAACGATGGAGGAGCTTGAGCGCCAGCAGCGCATCAACGAGACGGCGAAGCATCGCGTGGTAGGGCTCGTTATCGAGACGCGCCCCGATGCTGTAACGCCGCAGGCCCTCACGCTTATCCGCCGCCTGGGCTGCACCAAGATTCAGATGGGTATCCAGAGTCTCGACCAGCATTTGCTCGATATCAACGATCGTCGCATTTCGGTGGCGCAGATTGAGCGGGCGTTTTCGCTTGCGCGTCTGTTTGGCTTTAAGATCCACGCGCATTTTATGCTTAACCTGCTGGGCGCCACGCCCGAGGGGGACAAGCGCGACTACGAGCGCTTTATGACCGAAGGGGCCTTTATGCCCGACGAGGTCAAGGTTTATCCGTGTGCGCTCATCGAGGGCTCGCGTCTGGTGGGCCGCTATGAGCGCGGCGAGTGGCGCCCCTATACCGAGGATGAGCTGCTCGATGTGCTGGCCGACGACATCGTGGTGACGCCGGCGTTCTGCCGCATCAGTCGCATGATCCGCGACTTTAGCTCCGACGACATCATGGTGGGCAACAAGAAGCCCAACCTGCGCCAGCTCGTTGAGAACCGCCTGGCTGCTCAGGGTGACGGTACGACAGTGCGTGAGATTCGCTATCGCGAGATCAGCACGGCGGGCGCCGACTTGGATGAGCTATCTCTTGATGAGGAAGTGGCGTACGAGACGCCGGTGACCTACGAGCGCTTTTTGCAGTGGGTGACGCCGCAGGGCAAGATCGCGGGCTTTTTGCGGTTGTCGCTGCCCGACCATTCGTTTGTTGCCGCGCATGCGGACGAGTTGCCGACGACGCCGGACGAGGCGACGATTCGCGAGGTACACGTGTATGGCATGGCGGCACGCGTGGGGGATCAAGGCCAGGCGGCGCAGCATCACGGGTTGGGGCGTTTGCTCGTAGAGCGTGCGTGCGAGATTGCCCGGGATGTGGGTTATGCGCGTATCAACGTGATTAGCGCGATCGGTACGCGCGAGTACTATCGCCATTTGGGTTTTTATGACCACGGACTCTATCTGCAAAAGGAGCTCTAGATGAACAAGCCAAGTGTTTCTGCTGGCGTCGTTGCCGGCGTTGCCCTGGGAGCTGCGGCGCTTGGTGCGGCTGCCGTCGCTGTTCGCGCTGCCTGTCTGCAGGTTGCGAGGACCCGCAATGGGTTGGCGCGTGTGAAGCGCGTGCACGATGAGGGCGGCGATGAGATTCGCGTCTTGGTGCAAGGTGGGGTCTACCAAAGTGCGAGTTACGTTGGCGAGCGCTGGGCGGAGCCCGTCTTTGCGTACTATCGCGCGTTTGACGACGTGTTTGAGGCCGAGGATGCGATGCGCGACGCTTATGGTCACGGTATCGACCGCATGCTTATGCTGGGCGGCGGTGGGTTTGCCTATCCCAAATTTGCGCTAGTGTCGCACGAGAGTTTGCGCATGGACGTCATCGAGTATGACGCAGAGATTACGCGTCTGGCACGTCGGTGGTTCTACCTGGACGAGCTGGAGCGCACGGTGGGCGATCGCCTGCGGGTGATTACCGCCGAGGCACGTTCGTATCTGGGCGTGACGAGCGTGGGCCATCGTCGCTACGACGTGATCGTGAGCGATTGCTTTGGCGGTGCCGAGCCCGTGCGCGAGCTGGCGACCGTTGAGGCGCTGCGTTTGGTGCGAGGCAGCCTGAACCTCGGGGGTATCTACGTTGCCAATATCGTGAGTGCAAACGAGGGGAGCGACGTGACGTTCCTGCGTGACTGCGCTGCCACGGCACTCGAGGTATTCGCCCATGCCTGGGTGGTCCCATGTGGCGATGCGGAGTTCGGCGGCGAGGAAAACTACCTGCTCATCGCCAGCGACGGCGACTACGCCTTTGCCGAAGCCGTGCCCTTCGACACCGACTTCCTCGGCACCGTCCTTCACGACAAGTAAGTCTCTCCGTCCCAAAAAGACTGGTCTTAGGCGTGGTCGCGCCAGCTGAGGACGCGCTGCTTCATACCCTCGATGTCGAGCACGCCTTCGGCAAAGCCCTTGCGCACGAGCTCTTCGGGAACGAACTCATCGTAACGATCAAAGTAAGGCACCTCGCCGGGATAGACGAGCTCGATGGGATCGAAGTCCTTCTCGGCCTCGGCGGCGAGCACCTCAAAGAACGTCTCCTCGTCGGCCTTCATCTTAAACTGCATAAAGTACGGGCGTGATGGGTCGAGTCCGCGAAGGCCAAGCTCCGCGGCACATTTAATCTTGAGCATACGTTCGAGCGCCAGAAAGGCGTAGCTGCCCAGCCAGGGGAAGAGTACCCAGGTGTCGCCGCCCAGGTTGATAAGCGGTTTAGTTCCCGCGCCCGAAATCTCGGCGGTATGACGAGCCTGTGCAAGGCGTGCCCGTGCGTTGCCCATAAGGTACGGATACGCCGCGTGCTCGTTGAGCGCTTGGCGCATGCGTTCGAGTACATGTGTGTTGATGTCACCGGGGCAGTCGCCAAAGTAGGCCGGCACACGGCCCTTGACCTGCGTGGCAAAGACGGTGTGACGCTTCCAGTCCACTTCCTCGACAATCCAGCAGTGCCCGGCTATGGCGATGCGCTCACCGGGCGGTGGGGGATTGACGATCGTGCCCAACTCGGCCGACTCGCTGCGAACGGTGAACTCCTCGTTTTCCTGGAACACGGCGTAGAACTTAAAGTTGTTAATGATGCGCTCGCCCGCGAGACCCACGATGAGTCCGCCGCCCTCGGTGACCTGGATGTGGTCGATCTTGATGAGGTGACGCAGCAGTACGCGATAGTCATCGGCCGAGACGCGGTGGAAATAACTAAGCGTGAGCACGCGTTGGGCAAGTTCGGCCGGTGTGAGCTCTCCGGTGCTGGCGAGGGTCGACATGGTCTGGTGATAGAGCAGACTGTAGGGGAGTCGATCGAGCTCGGGCGGCTCGACCCACTTTTCTTCGCGATAGAGTTGTACGAGCGCGATGCCCTGCAGGAGCTTCCATGGAATGGTCTCGGGCATCATCGTGCGCGGCTCGGGTTCCTCCTCGCGCATGACAAACCACATCTCGGGCGGAAGGTCGCGACGGCCTGTGCGCCCCATGCGCTGCAAAAAGGAGCTGACGGTAAACGGCGCGTCAATCTGGAACGCGCGCTCCAGGCGACCGATATCAATGCCGAGCTCCAGCGTAGAGGTGGTGACGGTCGTCTGCGCCTGTTCCTCGTCGCGCATGAGCTCCTCGGCGGTCTCGCGTAGCGATGCCGAGAGGTTGCCATGATGGATAGGGAAGCGGTCTGGCTCGTGCCGGTTTTCACAGTAGCTGCGTAGCATGGAGCACACGGCCTCTGCCTCCTCGCGCGAGTTGGCAAAGACCAGGCACTTGCGGCCGCGGGTATGTTCAAAGATGTAGCCCATGCCGGGGTCGGCGTTGTCGGGTGCGGTGTCGGTGGGGTTGAGCAGTGCCTGCTCGGTCGCTCGTGGGATGTCGACTTCGCCCTCGGGGGCCGAGGAAGTGCGACGGTCTTTGGGAGCGGCCTTGCCCCGTGCCTGCTCGCGACGTTGGCGGCGTTCCTCCTGTGTGAGTTGTTCGCTGTGGCGCACGTCTTGGACACCGGACGGCAGTGCCGCGGGTGGTGTCGCCTCAATGCGCTCGCACGCGAGCACTTCGGCCTCTTGAGGACCCGCACTCTCGAATCCCCGCTGCTGCGCCTGGGGACCCGAGTTGTAGAAGTGCTCCATGGAGATACGCCACACGCGGCGCGGCTCCTCAAAGCGGGGGATGACGCAGTCGCGTCCCGTCCCCTGCGACAAGAAGGCGCCCGTGCGTTCCGGGTCCCCGATGGTGGCCGAAAGGCCAATGCGCCGGGGCCGCACGCCCGCCATGCGCGAAAGACGCTCGATAAGGCAGAGCGTCTGCCCGCCGCGGTCACCGCGCATGAGCGAGTGGACCTCGTCGATGACCACATAGCGCAGGTCGCAGAACATACGCGGGATTGCCATGTGCTTGTGGATCAGGAGTGCCTCGAGTGATTCGGGCGTAATCTGTAGGATGCCGCTTGGCTTTTTGATGAGCTTTGCCTTGTGCGACTGCGAGACATCGCCGTGCCAGTGCCAGACGGGGATATCGGCCTCTTCGCACAGATCGTTGAGGCGAACGAACTGGTCGTTGATGAGTGCCTTGAGGGGGCCAATATAGAGGGCGCCAACGCTTGCGGGCGGGTTCTCCCAAAACTCGGTCAGGATGGGAAAGAAGGCTGCCTCGGTTTTGCCAGATGCCGTGGATGCCGTCAGGAGCACATTGTCTTGCGTGTTGAAGATGGCATCTGCCGCCGCAACCTGGATGGAGCGCAGACTCTCCCAATCGTGGGAGTAGATGAAGTCTTGGATAAACGGGGCGTAGCGGTCAAAGGCGTTCACGGGGCCTCCTCTCATCAACGGGCTGATCAACGCAACGGGCAACGGTTCGATATCATGCAACATCGGCGTTTGCCCAGATAAAACCTACCAAAAAAACCTGTCCCTTTTTGGCAGGTTAGATGGTGAATTCGGCAAAGTTGCGGTCGTCGTCCGCGGTGCCGGTGTCGTCTGTTGCGGCTGCCGGCGCCAGCGCGTCGCCGCCGACGCTTTGCAGCAACTCGGCCACGTTGGCGTCGGGGTTTTGGCATAGGATGTCGAGCAGCTCGATAAAGTCACGAATGACTTCACGCGGCGTCAGATGTGTGTCGGCCCCCACGCGGCCAAACTCAATCTTGAGGAAGTCCACCAAGTCGTTCTCGGTAAGCGTGGGCGTCCAGCCAAAGTAGCCGGCATGAATCTGCATGAGCTTTTCGATGAGCACCAGCAACTCCTCGTAGGTGAGTGGCTGCAGGCGGATGATGGGCGCGAGCATGTCCTTAAGGTCCTCGCGTGCAAAGCGGCCCTGAGCGAGTCGACTTCGCAGGGCCTCGTAGGAGAACACGCCACGGCGGCGGTCTTCGATGGAGGTTGGCGTGCCGCCCATGATCATGCCCAGGTACTGCGCCTTGCCCTGGAGCGTGTCGTTGTACATGGTCAGGATCTTCTCGTAGTTGTATTGGCGTGTGATGGCGTTGGGAATCTTATACAGATTCACGAGCTCGTCGATGAGCACCAGCATGCCCTTGTAGCCGCTGCAGACCAAAAAGCGCGCAATGAGCTTAACGTAGTCGTACCAGTCGTCATCGCTGATGATGGTCGAGGAGCCCAGCTCGGCGCGTGCCTCACTCTTGGTGCGGTACTCGCCGCGAATCCATTTGGTCACGCGGCTCATAGCTTCTTCGTCGCCCTCGGATACGGCCGCGCGGTAGCGGCGGAGCATGCGGGCGAAGTCGAAGCCGTGGACCATTTCCTCGAGTGGGGCCAGTTGGGCATTGACGGCAGACTCGTCGGCATCGGCACACGAGGCGACCCAGCGATCCAGGATAAGGTTGAGCGCACCGCCCTCGGGGCGCGTCTTGGTCGATATGTTGCGGATGAGCTCACGGTAGGTGGCAAGGCCCTGTCCCTGGCCGCCCTGCAGACGGCGCTCAGGGGATAGGTCGGCATCGGCCACGACGAATCCCTCGCCCATGGCGTGCGTGCGGATCGTCTGGAGCAAAAAGCTCTTGCCGGCGCCGTAGCGACCGACTAGGAAACGGAAGCTTGCGCCGCCATCGGCGATGAGGCTCAGGTCGGTGAGCAGAGCGCGAATCTCGACCTCTCGCCCCACGGTGATATAGGGAAGGCCGATGCGCGGGACAACGCCGCCCTTGAGCGAGTTGAGAATGACGGCGGCGACGCGCTTGGGCACGCGGGGTGCTGCGGGTGCGGTATCACTCATGGTCTAGGTATCCTCTCACGTCTGCTTCGTAGTCTTCGATAATTTGCGGTCCTTCTGGGCCAAATTCAATAACGGTGTCGCCCACCAGGTCAAAGAGCGCTTCGTTGATGGTATCGACGAGCATGTCCTCGCTCTGCTCCGATTGCACTACCGCCGATTCCGCCTGTACTGCGTTGTGCTCGAGCAGAGCGCGGAGATAGGCGTTTGCGGCGGGCGCGAGTTCGTTTGTGGCGTCAGCGGGCGTAGCAGCTGCGAACGCGGGCGTCGGCGCGAGAAGCGGTGCCACGACACCAAACTGTTCGGTGGATATGGTTGGCTCGTCGGACTCGTCCTGCCCTGCGGCCGCCGCGACCGCCTCGACCATCGCGTCGGCTACGGGCTCGGCTTCCGGTTGCCCTGAGTCCGCTGCCTCGGCTTCTGCGGACGCGCCGTCCTCGCGTTCCTCGTCGATCAAAAGCGCTTCGCGCGTTTGTGCGGCAGCACTCCGAATGTGCCCCAGCTGGCTCAAATCGATATCGATCTTGACGGGCTGGTGTGCGGCGTCCCACGAAAGCCATGCCACAATCTCGTCATCGATAATCTTGGCCAGATATTTGGGGACCTTTTCTTCCTTCAGGGGATGGGCGGGGTCCAGGGCCAGGCGCAGGCGTTGGTCGCAGGCGCGCATCATCTCGCCAAGTTTGCTGCTCTTTTGTCTGCTGCCGTGAATCCGCATGCATTCCCAAAAACCGTTTTGGCAACGGTAGATATGGATGGGGTCCAGACGGTATTCGCAGTCCTCGTGGCGCTCGGGCGCAAAGAATACGGCCGAGGCAAACATGGTGTAGGGCATTGCCGTCTCCTCCCCAAATAAACTTGCCACGATGCCGGTCTTTCGGTGCGTGTCATAGTAGCGCGCCATGCGGACATACACGGCGCACGCCACGTGGCGCAGATCGCGGTGGTGGCTGCGGTCGAGCCGCGAGCTACTTAGGTTGTACGTGGAGAGGGCGTTGATGGCGGCCATGAGTCGCTCCTCGCGCACCTCATCGGGCGGAAGGGGGAGCGTGGGCTCGGAGGTTTTGCGACGCTTAGGGGTCTGGCCGGACGGTGCCGGTACAAGGTCTCGTGCCGCGCGCCGCAGTTCGATAAGGGCGTTATCGAACATGACGGTTTTAGAGTCGCGAAGCAGCTTGGGGTCGAGCCCGTGGAACACGGCGTAATCTTGCAGCCACACGCGCGCAAACCGGTCGATGCCGGGCTCGAAGGCGCGATAGACATCCCAAAAAGCCTTGATCTTGTTAAAACCATCGAGTGGATTATCTACGCCAATGCCGCAGATCAGCTCATAGAGATACAGAAAGGCAAAGGACGTAGACGTTTCCTCGACGGTTCCGCGGCGCACTTGGGCACGCCAGGTAAAGTAGCCGCGCAGTTGCCGGTCGCTCATGGCGTTGTAGGTGGGAAAGTACGACTTAAAGGTGCCGTTGTAGGGACAGTCGTCCTCAAAGCCGGCCATCAGCAGGCCCTGGCGGTAAAAAAGCTCGGCTTCCGAAAGCCAGCGGCCCGCACCGCCCTTGGGGTCATCCTGCCAGCGCGATATCTCGCGCATTTTACGGTACTGGTCGGGGAGGAAATTCTGCATCTGTCGGCCGGTTTTGAGAATCGGCTCGTCTGCGTAGGTTTCGTTTGAGAAGCGGGCGGACTGATGGGTCCGGGCCTCGGCCATAATGCGCTCGATGAGCATCTTGATGTCCTGGTCGGCCACCGCTCCTCCTCTCGAACGCAGCTACGGTGACCTCATATCATAGCACAGCATCAAACAGATGTTCGAGATACCGCTGCGTTGATAGATTTAGAACAGGAGGGCGTATATGACGGCGATGACGACGGAGGGAAGCATATTGGCCGTGCGGAAGGTCTGAGGACGGATGAGGTTGACGCCGACGCAGAAGATGAGCATGGAGCCTACGAGCGAAAGGCTGTTGAGGGCTGCTGTGGTCATGATGGGGGAGAGCGCGCCGGCAAACAACGTGATCGTCCCCTGGAACACGGCGACGGGCAGGGCGGAGAAGATGCAGCCGCGGCCAAGCGAGGCCGTCATGGTGCAGACGATGATGCAGTCCAGTGCGCCCTTGAGGGCAAGCGTTGACCAGTCGCCGAGCAGGCCGTCCTGGATCGATCCCACAATGGCCATGGCGCCGATGCACACGGTGAGTGAAGTCGAGACAAAAGCGTTGGTGAACTCGTTATCGCCCTCACTGCCAGTCTTGCGCTTGAGCCATTCGCCAAGGTTCTCGATGGAGGCCTCCAAGTTGATGGCCTCGCCGATGAGCGAACCGAGCGCAAATGAGACGATGAGCATGGTGGTACCGGTGGTCGCTAGCGCCTTTCCATCGATGATGAGCATCTTTTGCATGGTGCCGCCCAGGCCGATAAACAGGACGCACAGCCCCGATGCTTTCATGAGCGTGTCTTGGATGCGCGGTGTAATGAAGCGGCCGCCCGCTAATCCCAAAAGACCGCCCGCAACTAAAAGCGCAACGTTGATGATTGTTCCCAAGCCCGGCATGAGCCCTCCTGTATTGATGCCAACGTGGCAATCGTAGCAGAACGAAATGCGAGGCACATCGCGACTCATCTAATACGTTATATAAGTGGTATTAGGAATGATGCGCAGCATTTAAGCCTCAGGTGGTTGTCGGGACATAGGGGTAGTAGTCAAAGCGCAGTGTCATAAGCCGCTGCGGGGATTCAATAGCCGCGGCGATGATATTGGCATCGCGGGCACGATCAAACCCTTCGAGTTCGATCTGATACGAGACGTCTTGCATAATGTCCAGACGTCGCCAGGCTAGAAGTGTGTCGCCATCGAATTCCAAGGTCTTGCCTCCGTCTGGGGCAACGGCGTATAGACGCAGTTTAGCGGTGGTTGCAGGGTCGACAACCGTGACCTTTTTAATTTCGTTTCGAGTATTCTTGGCGCCCAACAAGGTGAGCAGTGTTGGGGCCACGACCTCGCCCGATGGCAAAAAGACGACTTCGATGGATTCGGGAAATGCGATGATGGCCGACTTGCGGACGGGCTGATTGGCGGCGGCAACTTCGATGTTTGCAGCATCGATGACCTCTGTGTGGTCGAGGGCGGCAAGCACGCAGCAGTTACCTTCATCGATCTCCTGAGGATCAGCAAGCCCCAGACTGTCCGCGAGCTCGGGATCGTTTGGACCGGTAGCGGGCTCATTCGGTGCTTCGAAAGAAGCTGGGACGCTGTTTGTCGGCGACGGCGTGTCGCCCGCACCTGCTTCTTTGTCCGTGCTCTCTTCTTGTATGGTTGCGTTGATGGGTTCGTCGTTTGAGGGGAGCGTCTTGGCGTCAAGCGCGGAGGGGACAATCCCGACGGCTCCGGATCCGTTCCACTCCATCTCGAGAAGCGCCGGGTCGGCAAGAATGCGTTGCCTGCCTAGCGTGTGGGTATCGATCGCAATAGGGCCTGCCTCCGTCCCGCGCGTAAGGCTGAGCGATCCGGCCGGCTTCTCGAAATGAATGCCTGTGTCTTCGGTGCTGGCGGCGTAGAACAGCAGGGATGCTTCTCCCGCCGCGATGGCATCGGTGCCCGCCTTGGTCAGCCGCAGCGATGCCGT
Organism: uncultured Collinsella sp.; assembly: GCA_902490325.1. Lineage (GTDB taxonomy): Bacteria > Actinomycetota > Coriobacteriia > Coriobacteriales > Coriobacteriaceae > Collinsella. The sequence continues at coordinate 9,680 of CABUDJ010000007.1, forward strand.
GAATGAGAGGGTGGGCTGCACATCGTCTGCATTCGCGGCGGCGCAGCCCAGACATATACCGCCTCCTTTCTCGAAAAACGCACCGTCGAAGGCGACCTTCGCTCCGTTCGCCGAGTCATCGACCGAAGCGATATCGATGCGCAACCCCAAATCGCACGGATCGCCATCTGCATCGAGCACAATCGAGCGCCACGTGCAGACGGCGCACCCCGCCTGGGAGCCGTTTGCCTTGTTCGAACGATTGATATCCACGACTATCGAGCCGTCCGTATTACGACGAAGGCATCCCGAGGTTGAGATTGCGGCCTGTGCGAACGAAAAACGCTTGCACGCAATGGCGCTCGACGGATTTGGTGCGGAGCTTAGGGCTGCTGGTAAGGAGTCTGCCATGACGGGAGTCGCCCAAGCGGCGACAGGCGTTCCGGTTGCGAGCGCGCCGCAGAGTGCGACGACGGGCAAAAGGTTCTTCGATGCCATGGGGTCTCCTTAGCTAATTTAGTGCGGCCTGTCCGTGTTTCGTTTCTGGCTGCGTTTGATGTGCAGACCGAGGCCGGCGGTTCCCGCGCCTGCTGCCGTGGCGCCTGCTGCCAAGAGCCATCGTCTGTCGTCTGTCTGTGCCAACGGTTCCTTGCAGTTGCCGCGGTCGAGCTCCGAGAGGTCGACCGTCACCTGCGTGGCGGCCTGCGCCTGTTCTTGCTGGGCAAAGGCCGTGGCTGGCCCAAACGCTAGGATACTGACGGCGGTGGCCAGGGCGACGGCCTTATGCCGTGTGCGCACCGGGCTCGACCGTCCAGGTGATCGTTGCAACCTGATCGCCTTCGCCGGTTACGTGGAAGATGTCGCGCGTGACACGGGCGACGTTTCCGCTTGTCTTGAGCTTAATTTTGTCCGTGCCGCCGGCAATGCCCTGGTAGCCCATGTCGAAGGCTGCATTCTTGGAAAGATCGAGGCCCGTCCCCTGCATTGCGGCGCTGGCGTTCTGGAGTGCGCCGTCGGGGCCGACCTTAAAGTCGATGGAGTTCTGCGCGGTTCCGGCCTTGGCATCGGCGGCAATGGTCCAGGTGTTCATGGCGTCGATCTTCATGTTGGTGACATGGATGCCGTAGGCCGAATGATTGTCGATGGTGGTCGCGTCTTCTGAGGGGCCCTGAAGCGTGCCGTCGGCCTTGGCGACGAAGGGAATAACCGTCGGAACTTTGAACTCAACGTTGTCGATCTCGGTCCTGACCATTACTTTCGTTGTTCCAGCGCGCCCGGCTGCCATAGCTGGCGTCGGGGCGGCGCCCATTGCGAGCGCGAGCGCGAGCCCTGCGCCCACGACGAGCGCTCTGGCTCCGTTCATGTTCCTGGTGATGTCCATGGTCGTTCCTTTCTATTCGCCGCGGGCCGTCCCCGCGATGATTGGACGAATGCTGATGAATTGCGCGCGGTGCCGCGTCGGCTGAAAAAGCTAGTTCTCGGTTTGCTCAACCCGTACCTTGATACGTGTCGGATTGCCGTGGCTGTCGAGGGTCTTGGCATCGAGTGCCTGAATCTCGATGTATGCCTCGCCTTCTTTGATGTCGCCGGCGGGGCACGTCTCGATTGTCTTGCCGGTCTCGACCACACCGGATTCGTACATGGTCTCGTCGTTTTGGATGACGCGGAATCGCTGGGGAAATTTATTGTCTTGGACGTTTTGCACGTTGACGCGCAGCTTGCCGTCCTCCTGTAGCTGAGCGACCGGGGCGACCGAAATCGTCATCATGTTGTCGCGGACGATGGCATCGAGCTCATCTTGGATTTCTTGTCGCGATTTGCCCTCTGCCGTCGTGACTGAGGCGCCCGCTTCGGGCACGGGCTGCGACTGCCAGGCGTATAGCCCTACGGCGATGAGGGCGCAGACGATAGCCAGGCAGACAACGACGAGTTTCTTGCGACGCCCCAGTCCTGCGAGGCGGGGCGGCTTCTTCGCACTCATGCGGCGTCCTTGGTGGTGTAGACACGTGCGAACGTGGACGGGTCCGCTCCAAAGAGCATGTGAAGCATCAGGCGGCGCGAGTAGATGAGCTCGTCAAAGTCGTGAGGGAGCTCGATGTCGTGGATACGCGCGATGTGGTGGGCGAGCGCCGAGAACGACTCGGGGTCGCAGATAACATCGGTGGTGACGTGGTAGACCGCCGTATCGGGGAACGCCTCTTCGTCGAAAGGCAGGAGATAGGGATCGTCGTCGACCTCGATGGCGACGCCGTACTGGGGCCAGTAATATGCCATGGGAACCTCCCTGCTTCTGGGGCCAAAACTTCTATCGGTTTTGGCTGTCGACGCCGACCGTATCAGCCGCTACTTGACCAATTTCTGACCAAATGCTTGACGGATTGACATCTCCGCAGGTAAAAGGTGGAAAAAATTACTTCAACTTTTTTCGAGCGACAATCGAGCGGTCGGCGACGGCGGGGCGATATGTGTCAAAAGCATCGTCTGCCGAGGAAGCCTTGCCGTTCGCCGAATTGCACAAACGTAAAAATCGCCAATTATGGAGACGGTCTCGAACATGTCGACGAAACGATGCGGTAACATCTCCCTGCAAACACTGTAGTTAGCTAAAGGGGGAGTTCGCGTGTCTGCAACCATTAAACCCTTCACCGATGAGTTCGAAGAGTATGGCCGCGATGAATCTCGCGCATCGGGCGAAGCATCGAGCATCTCGTTTCCGACAACGGAAGACGAGGTCCGTGCCATTTTGGAAACGCTCCATGCCGAGCGTGTCCCGGTAACGGTTCAGGGCGCCCGAACCGGCCTTGCCGCCGGTGCCGTGCCCCACGGTGGGCATATCCTCAATACTTCCCGTATGAATCGCTACTTGGGCCTTCGCCGCGATGAACAAGGCCAATTTCTGCTGCGCGTGGAGCCGGGCGTTGTGCTCTCGGAGCTGCGTAAGCAGCTGAGCAAGAAGGTACTGCCGACCGCTGGTTGGGACCAGGCATCGCTTGAGGCCTACGAGGAGTTCCAAGAGTCCCCCGAGCAGTTCTTTCCCACCGATCCCACCGAGGCATCTGCCTGTCTGGGTGGCATGGCGGCATGCAACGCCTCCGGCGCCCGCAGCTACGCTTACGGTCCCATGCGCCCGCATGTCACGGGACTCCACGTCGCGCTGGCTGATGGCGATTTGCTTGAGCTTCAGCGCGGCGAGGCTTTTGCCCAGGGCCGCCACCTGTCGCTCGTGACGGCAGAGGGTCATACATTCGAGCTTGATCTTCCTGACTACACCATGCCCAAGACCAAAAATGCCTCGGGGTATTTTGTTGCGGACGATATGGACGCCATCGATCTTTTTATCGGTGCGTGCGGCACGCTCGGCGTCATTACCGAGCTCGAGATCGCCCTGCAGGTGGCACCTTCGGTCGTATGGGGTGTGAGTTGCTTTTTCGATAGCGAAGACAAGGCCGTGTCCTTTACCGATTCCGTGCGTCCCGTGCTGTCCCATGCCGCCGCTATTGAGTATTTCGATGCTGGCGCCCTGGATATCCTGCGTCGCCAGCGCGAGCAGTCGACAGCGTTTGCCTCGCTGCCGGCGCTCGACGACGAGGCAAAGGTCTGTGTCTACGTGGAGCTCGACTGCGATGACGAGGCGCAGGCGACCGAGGAGCTGTACCACCTGGGATGGGTGCTGGAGCTTGCGGGCGGCCGCGACGATGCGACATGGGTCGCCCGCACCGAAGTCGATCGCGAGTGCCAGCGGTTCTTCCGCCACGCGGTCCCCGAGAGTGTCAATATGCTCATTGACGAGCGTCGCCGCATCGACCCCACCATTACCAAGCTGGGATCGGATATGTCGGTGCCCAATGCACGCCTTGCCGATGTCATGGCCCTCTATCGCCGCACGCTGGCCGAAAGCGGGCTTGAGTCTGCTGCCTGGGGACACATCGGGAACAACCATCTGCATGTGAACATCCTGCCGCGCGATGCGCAAGACTACCGTCGTGGTGGAGAACTCTTTGCCCAGTGGGCTTCCGAGGTCACGGCCATGGGCGGTGCCGTTTCTGCCGAGCACGGCGTCGGCAAGATCAAGGCGGGCTTCTTGGAGACGATGTACGGCCACGAGGCCATGGTCGAGTCGGCGCGTCTCAAACTCCAGCTCGATCCTGCCGGCCAGCTGGGTCGCGGCAACCTGTTTACGGAGAAGCTCTTGGATGAACTCGTCCAGAAAGGGGGCGCGTGAAGATGAGTGATTTCCATATGGTGGTGTGCGTCAAGGCGGTGCCCGGAAGCACCGAGGTCAAGATGGACCCCAAGACCAATACTATCGTGCGTGATGGCAGGCAGGCGGTCATTAATCCCTTCGATGCAAGTGCCCTCGAATGTGCGCTAGCGCTGAAGGACGACTTTATCGGCTTTGGCATGGACGTGCGTGTGACGGTGGTGTCGATGGGCATCCCCGCGACCGAATCGCTGCTGCGCGACTGCATCGCCCGCGGTGCCGACGACGCGCTGCTGCTGACCGACCGAGCCTTTGCGGGCGCCGATACCCTAGCCACCACCTATGCCCTCAAATGCGGCATCGAGGCACTCGATGAGGACTTTGACCTGCTCATCTGCGGCAAGATGGCAGTGGACGGCGATACGGCCCAGATCGGCCCCGAGCTGGCCGGCGCCTTTGGGATCCCCTGCGTGACCGACGTGAGCTGTGTGCAGAGCGCGGGATTTACGACGTGTGGCTCGCTGGCGCTCGTCCACGGCTGCGATGCCGGCGAGGAGACGGTGTACCTGGAGATGCCGTGTGCGATGACGACCGCCAAGGAGATTGGCCAGCTGCGCATGCCGAGTATTGCCGGTATTCGCGCGGCCGAGGATGCAGACGTGCGCGTGGCCAGCGCTGCCGACGTAAACGCCGATCCTTCGCGTTGCGGCCTTGCCGGATCACCGACGCAGGTCGTGCGCTCGTTTGTGCCCGACCGTGACCAAACGTGCGAGGCCGTTGAGGGAACGGCGTCCGAGCAGGCGGTAAAACTTGCCAAGATTATCGAGGGGATGGCATAGATGAGCGGGCTGATTATCGATAGCGAAGCCTGCATCGGCTGCGGTCGCTGCGTTCGCGCCTGCGCCTCGGGCGGCATTGTGGTGGAGGGCGAGCGCCCCAATCGCTGTGTCCGCGTAACCGACGGCTGTATCCTGTGCGGCGGGTGCGTCGACGCCTGCCCCGTCAACGCCATCTCGATCGAGCGCGACGAGGCCGCCGGTGCGGTAGACCTTGACGCATATCGAGACATTTGGGTCTTCGTGCAGACTGACGAGCACGACGCCGTGGCTCCTGTGGCCTACGAGCTCATGGGCAAGGGGCGCGAGCTTGCCGATGCCCGCGGCTGCCGTCTGGTGGCACTGGTCGGCATGAGCCCCGAGGGCTCGCTCGGGGACCTCGAACACCTGGTTTGTGCCGGCGCGGACGAGGTCCTAGTGTGTCGCGACGAGCGCCTGCGCCAGAACGATGCGGAGGTCTACGCCCGGCTGATCTGCGATTTGGTGGCCGAGCGCAAGCCCGAGGCAATTCTGTACGGCGCGACCGCGTTTGGCCGCGAGCTGGCGCCTGGCGTTGCCGTGCGCCTGCAGACGGGCCTCACGGCTGACTGCACCGTGCTTTCGATGGATACGGAGACGGGCTTGCTGCAGCAGACGCGCCCGGCGTTTGGTGGCAACTTGATGGCCACCATCATTTGCCCCAACCACCGTCCGCAGATGGCAACGGTGCGCCCCGGTATCTTTAAGGCGCCCGAGTTTGACTATAGCCGCTCCAGCACGATCACCCAGGTGATGCTTGCGGAAGACGTTAAGGCCCGTGTCGAGATCTCGATTCCCGCCGAGGAGTGGGGACAGCAGGCATCGATTGCCGACGCCGAGCGTCTGGTCGTGGTGGGCCGCGGCATCGGCTCCAAGAAGAATCTGCCCCTGATGCGAAAACTCGCCGATGCCTTGGGTGCCGAGCTTGGTTGCACGCGTCCCATTGTGGAGGCAGGCTGGTTGGAGTATCGCCACCAAATTGGCCAGACGGGTGTATCGGTCTCCCCCAAGCTCCTCGTGAGCATCGGTGTCTCGGGTGCTATCCAGCATCTCGCCGGCATCGGTGGGGCGGAGTGCATTGTCGCCATCAACGAGGACCCGGATGCCCCCATTTTCGGCGCTGCGCAGTACAAGGTTGTCGGTGACGCCGTCGAGGTCGTTGAGGAGCTCCTAGCTCAGCTTGAGCGCTAGGCGCGCGCCAGCCAGGTGCGCATCTCGTTCTTTAGGCGCTCCCAGGTCGCTTGCGTGGTGGGGTCGCTAAAAGGTCGTGCAATGCCAAAGGGCGCGTTGAGCAGGCGGTAGATATCGCCCTGCTCGCGCGCCAGCGCGCGGCTTGCCGGATAGACGAGCTCAAACATAAAGCAGATAAGCCCCACCAAGAAGTCGGCAGGCTCATCGCGCTCATCGCGCGTGACGCAGCGGTGCTCGTCAAAGGCGGTAAGCGTCGGTGCCGAGAAACGACTGGCCAGAAACGCGTCCTCATCCACTTTGAGGATGGTGTCGACGGTGCTGTCGGCGATGGTGCGCATAATGTCGATCTTGTCACCATCGCGCACGATATCGCAGAAGCTCCGCGTGCGCTCGTCGAGCTGTGCGGGTAGACGGAAATCGCTGTGATAGGCAATGCTCGCTCGGATGAGCTCATCTTCTACCGGGTCATCGATAAAGTCGCGGATGCTCGTTACGGCGGGTGCATCGGCGGGATTCTCGCCAAAGAGGACCTCGACGCCCAGTGTTGCATGGCTCATGCTCTCGGCGTCCTTAAAGGTGTCCCAGCGCCGCAGCTGCTCAAAGCGGCCCATATCGTGTAGCAGGCCGCAAAGCCATGCCAAGTCAATATCTTCTGACGACCAGCCCTGCTCGCGCGCTACGGCATCGCATGCCTCGGCCACGTGGTACGTATGCTCGATTTTGAGCGCGATGCGTGGGTTGGTGGCGTCGTAGGCATCGGTGTAGCTTTTGAAGGCCGCGCGCGCCCGGTCTCGATCGATAGCTGTCATAATGACTTCCTAAAAAGTTGTGTCTTTCGATCCGGTGGCAATTGTAGGCGAACTTTATTGCCACCGGTTGATATTTCTGCTGCGTTGCGAGGCGCGCTGCAGACGACTTACCAGAATGGGAGTGGCATGGTCCTTAGGATCTTTAAAATCGTCTGGCCAGTGATGCTTACCTATGTTGCAATAGGCGCGCCGTGCGGAATGATCATGGGGCAGACGGGAATGGAACCCTGGATGGTCTTTGCCCTGAGCAGCACGTTTGTGACGGGCAGCGGCCAGTTTATGATCTGCAACCTGTGGCTGGCGGGCGTGCCTGCAGCATCGATCGTCGCGAGCGTTGCTGCCATCTCCTCGCGCTTTGCGCTTTACTCGGCATCGATCGCGCCGCATCTGACGGGTGCCTCGAAGCGTCAGACGCTGGCTGTTGCCGCGACACTCACCGAGGAGGCATATGGCATCTCGCTTGCCAAGTTGGTTGAAGGGGAGGATTGGGGCCCGCGCGAATCCTTCGTGCTCAACGTGATCCTTATCGCAACATGGGGCGTATCGTGTACGATGGGCGCCATCGTCGGCGCCGTTGTCGATGTTCCCACCGCCATTGCAGCCTTTGTCTGCACCTCGCTCTTTATCTGCCTGCTCTTTTCGCAGCGGCTGTCGCGCGGCAACGTTGTCGCGGCGGTTTCGGGCGCGGTGTCCGTCGCCGTATGCAAGTTCTTGGGCCTCGTGAATATTGCCGTGCCGGCAAGCGTCGTGGTCGGCATTACCATTGCGCTGGCGTGCGATGCTGTATTTGACGGAAGAGGTGCCCGCGATGCCCGTTAACGAGTTCTTGGTTCTGTGGCTGTCGTCGTGGGCTGCTATCGCGTTCTTTCGCATCGCGCCGGCGTTCGCCTTGCGCGGGCGGACCCTGTCGCCCCGCATTACCGAGGCCCTGGGCTATATCCCGCCCGCTGCCTTTGCCGCGCTGGTCGCCAACGACTTGGTGAGTCCCGGCGCGTTCGACGCGGGGCTCTGGCCTGCCTTGGTTCCCTGGATTGCGGCCGCCGGCGTCGTGGTCGTGGCGGTCAAGACAAAATCGATGCTGTGGTGCTGCGTCTCGGGCATCGTACTCTATATCGTCTTGAGCCTTATATAGGGGTGGCGTCGCGGGCGCCGAATCTCGTTCCATCCCAACTTGTCGAATTTTTCACCGAGCTGGTCTATTTCTTCTGGTACCATGGTCAAACTTTACTGTAGCAAAGCGTGACGTGGGCTTTTGTACCCCGTCAGCGGAAATGGGGGTTTCATGGCACAGGAAGCGACCGCCAACGAGCAAAAGAAATTCAAGGTCCCGCGCATCCCGGGCGACATCATGATCTATCCGATGATCGTCGGTCTTTTGCTCAACACCTTCTGCCCGCAGGTTTTTGAGATCGGCGGCTTCTTTACGGCTGCCTGCCGCGGTGGCTCCAATACCATCGTCGCCGCGATCCTGCTGTTTGTGGGCGCCGGCATCAGCTTTAAGTCCACGCCGGGTGCCATCAAGACCGGTATCGTCGTGCTGATCCCCAAGCTGGTCGTCGCAGCGGCTCTCGGCCTGGGCGTGGCATATTTCTTTAACGACAACTTCCTGGGTCTGAGCTCCGTGTCTATCATCGGCGGCATCACGTTTTGCAACATGGCGCTCTATACGGGCATCATGGGCGAGTTCGGCGATGAGTCCGAGCAGGGCGCCGTCGGTATCCTGTTCTTTACGGCCGGCCCCGCCGTCACGATGATCATCCTCGGTGTTTCCGGCCTCGCCAACATTCCCATTGGCACCATTATCGGCTCCATCTTGCCACTCGTTATTGGCATGGTTCTGGGCAACCTGTTCCCGTTTATCAAGAACCTGCTGGTTCCCGGTGCCAATCCCGCGATTGCCGTCATCGGATTTCAGCTCGGTGCGTCCATGAGCCTGTCGAGCTTTATCACCGGCGGTATTTCCGGCATCTTGCTGGGCCTTGTCACGCTGTTTGTCGTCGGTCCCATCACCTTTGCGTTCGAGCGTCTGTGCGGCGGCAATGGCAAGGCCGCTGTGGCTTGCTCCACCATTGCCGGCACGGCTATGACCACACCGGTTGCCCTCGCCGAGGTCGCACCGCGCTACGCCGAGCTTGCGCCCACCGCGTACGCTCAGATCGCCACCGCCGTTATCATCACGGCGATCATGGCTCCGATTCTGACTGGCTGGGTCGACAAGAAGTTCTGCCAAGGCAAGGAGGATCTGTCGCCTGTCGGTGTCGAGGCCATCGAGGAGGCCGTCGCGACTGACATCGATGGCGAGTAGCAATCGATACCCATCAATGATGCCGGCGTGTGCAATTCGCGCCGTATGGGCGCCCGAACAGAAACTATTTTGCAGCGATGTTCGGGCGCTCTGCTATTATCCCCTTTACCCCTGCGGAGTTAAGGGGTGTTTATTGCCCTGATTCGAATTGGGCGATTCTGACCACTTGGATATTGAAGGGATGGCGTCTAGTGGTTAAGGCACTCAAGATCGAGATATTCCTGCTGTGCATGATTATTCTTATCGGGCTTGCCGCACGAAGCCGCCGCTCCTTGTTCTCGAGCACCCAGCAACTTTTGTTTAGCATGCTGGGCTATACGTCTGCTGCCTACATTTTCTTCGATATGATCTGGACGCTCTCGGACGGCGTGAGCACTCCTGTAGGCATCACGGCCAACTGGATTTCCAATGCGGTTTCGTTTTCGCTGTTCGCCATCGCGTGCCTCATTTGGTTTTTCTATTCCGAGACGATGCAGGGCTCACGGCTCCTGACCACGCCCTACAGGGTGGTACTTTTAACGTTGCCAACCGCATTGGTGGTCGTGCTGGCATTTACCAGCTACTGGACGCACACTATGTTCTATATCGATGCGCAGGGCGTATATCGTCGCGGCTTTGCCTATATGATCCAGCCCGTCGTCAGCTACTGTTACGTTATACATACGTCCCTGCATGCGTTTGTGCAATCTCGCAGGGTCGAGAGCCTGCAGACGAAGGCCATCTATCGAACCTTGGCATTTTTCGCCATTCCAGCCCTGGTGGGCGGTACCTTTCAGGTCGTATACTCGGTGCCCGGCCTTTGTGTCGGCATAATGATTAGCATGTTGCTGCTCTACATCATCTACCAGGAGCAGCTCATCTCGACCGACCCGTTGACTGGACTTAACAATCGCAACCGTTTTGAGACCTATATGCTGTCGCTCTTCTCAAATGTGGATCAGGCCGAAGATGTATATCTGCTTATGATGGACGCCGACGGCTTTAAGCAGATTAACGATCGCTATGGGCATGTGGAGGGCGACCACGCTCTTCAGGTCATATCCGCTGCGCTCAAAGAAGTCTGCTCGGCGTCTGGCGGCTTTATCGCACGTTATGGCGGCGATGAGTTCGTGGTGCTCCAAAAGGCGACGGCGGAGCAGGACATCATAAGCCTGTGTGCGGCAATCAACGATGAGCTCGCACGTGCCGACGTGCCGTATCTGTTGCGGATGTCCATCGGCTACGCACGGGTCGGTGACGGTGTCGATGCCTGGCAAGACTTGCTTCGCGCTGCCGATGCGGAGCTCTACCGCGTCAAGGCCGAGAAAAAGAAAGCCGGCGTCCAGATACGCTAGAAAAAGGGGCGCACGCTTGCGTGCGTGGTGGCCTTCAGCTCACCGATGTACTCCATTAAACTAAAGTATGTGAATCTCTCTGCTAAATAAGGGCAGTTCGCTAGGCTTTTTTGGGTTTGTTGACGATGATGATGCCGCCGCAGACCAACAGCAGGGCAACAAGTACGGTAACGGGGCTCGTGCCAGCGCCCTCGCCGAGCAGCAGTGCGCTCAACAGCACGCCAAAGACCGGGTTCATAAAGCCAAAGACCGAAACGCGGCTGACGGGGTTGACGGCGAGCAGGCGGGACCACAGCGAGTACGCGACGGCGGAAATGAGTGCCATATAAATGATGAGCGCGATGGCGGGGGCGATTTCGGTGGGGGACAACGTGCCGCCCATCAAAAACCCGATGGCGGTAAGGACCACGCCACCGACTAAAAACTGCCAGCCGGCGAGCAAGACGCCGTCATGCTCGCGCGAGAAGATGCCAATGAGGCAGGTCGACAGGGCGCCCGCAACAGTGGAAGCCAAGATAAATCCCTCACCGTCGAGCGTAAAGCCAAAGGTGCCATCCGCGCCCGAAAGGTTGACGAGCGCGACGCCGGCAAAGCCCAGCACACAGCCAAGCACCTTGGGCGTATTGAGCTTCTCGGTGTGAAATGCCAGGGCGGCAAAGAGGATTGCGAGAAAGTTGGCGCTGGCCTCGATGATGGAACTCGACATTGCGCTGGCGCGCGAGAGTCCAAGGTAGAAAAAGAAGTACTGCCCGATAGTCTGGAAGAGCGACAAGACAAAGATGGGCTTGATGTCACGAGCCTGCGGAATGAGGGGGCGGCGTTGGGCCGCACTCATCCCAACGATAACCAGGGCGCCGGCAAGCGTGAAGCGCAAGCCCGCAAAGAGCAGCTGTGAGGCGCTATCGTGCGCGGGGATGCCAAAGAGCCCGTAACCGATCTTGATGCAGGGGAAAGCCGACCCCCAGAGCGCACAGCAGACGAGGCAGCCCAGGATGAGTCCGGGCAGGGTGGCGAGATACGGCTTGCGGCTTTCCATGATGTCCTTCCTACATGTGCGAAGAAAAAAAGAACCCGCCACCGGATGTGTCGGTGGCGGGTGTTGTTACCCGAGGGGATTGTACCCGATGGGAAAGCTTTAAGCGAAGTAGGCTACGCCGCTCTCAAAGATCGGCATGAACTTATCGCCGGGGACATGCTCGGGCACGTTGCGGTACAGGTTGTCGCCACGACGCTCGGCATGGCCCATCTTGCCCAGGACGCGGCCGTCAGGGCTCGTGATGCCCTCGATGGCGAGTGCGGAGCCGTTGGGGTTGACGGAAAGGTCCATGCTGGGCTTGCCGTCCTCGCCCACGTACTGCGTGGCGACCTGGCCGTTTGCAATCAGCTGGGCGAGCACTTCGTCATTGGCGACAAAGCGGCCCTCGCCGTGGCTGATGGCGACGGTGTAGGGGTCGTCCAGGCTGCACTGCGACAGCCACGGGGACAGGTTGGACGAGATACGGGTGCGCACCAGACGGCTCTGATGGCGACCGATGGTGTTGAACGTCAACGTGGGCGCATCGGGCGTGGCGTCGACGATGTCGCCGTAGGGCACCAGACCGAGCTTGATCAGGGCCTGGAAGCCATTGCAGATGCCCAGCATCAGACCATCGCGGGCCTTGAGCAGGTCGCGGACTGCCTCGGTGACCTCGGGAGCGCGGAAGAACGCCGTGATGAACTTGGCGGAGCCATCGGGCTCGTCGCCGCCCGAGAAGCCGCCGGGGATCATGACGATCTGGCTTGCACGGATGCGGCGGGCAAGCTCGTGGGTGCTCTCGGCGACGGCCTCGGGCGTGAGGTTGTTGATCACGAAGGTGTCGGCCTCGGCGCCGGCGGCGCGGAAAGCGCGGGCGCTATCGTACTCGCAGTTGTTGCCGGGGAACACGGGGATTACCACGCGCGGGCGGGCGATCTTGGCGCCGCCGTACACGTGGATATCCTTGGCACGGAAGTCGATGGTCTCGACCTCGGCGGTCTCGCCGGCGCTGCGGTAGGCAAAGACGCCTTCGATGCCGCTCTCCCAGGCCTCCTGGAGCTCGGAGAGCTCGATGACCTCGGAGCCGGTATCGATGACATAGCCCTCGACGGTGGTGCCCAGGGGCTCGACGACAACGCCGTCGGCGACCTCGGGCAGCTCGGCATCCTCGGCGAGCTCGACGATAAAGCTGCCGTAGAGCGGGGTGAAGAGGCTCTCCACGTCCACATCTTCGGCAAGCTCGATACCGATCTGGTTGCCGACACACATCTTAAAGAGGCTCTCGGCGCCGCAGCCGTAGCCGGGCGTGGAGACAGCCAGGGCGTCGCCGGTAGCAGTGAGCGCCTCGACGGCGTCAAACGCGGCGAGCAGCTGCTGGGCGTCGGGGCGGTAGTCCTCGCCGTAGGTGGCGGGGGCGATGCGGACGACGCGGTGCGTGAGGCCCTTGAACTCGGGGGAGACAGCGCGGGCCGCCTTGCCCACGGCCACGGCGAAGCTGATGAGGGTCGGCGGAACGTTGAGCTCGCCGGCCTCGTCCTCAAACGAGCCGCTCATGGAGTCCTTGCCGCCGATGGCGCCGGCACCCAGGTCGACCTGGGCCATAAGGGCGCCCAGGACGGCTGCCATGGGCTTGCCCCAGCGCTCGGCCTCGGTGCGCAGACGCTCGAAGTACTCCTGGAAGGAGAGGTAAGCGCGCTTGTGCTCAAAGCCTGCGGCCACGAGCTTGGCGATGGACTCGACCACGGACAGGTAGGCGCCCGCAAACTGGTCGGCCTCCATCAGATAGGGGTTAAAGCCCCATGCCATAGCGCTCGCCGTGGTGGTCTCACCGTCCACGGGGAACTTGGCGACCATGGCAGAGCTCGGGGTGAGCTGCGTCTTGCCGCCAAAGGGCATGAGCACGGTCGCGGCGCCGATGGTGGAGTCAAAGCGCTCGGAAAGACCCTTGTTGGAGGCGACGTTGAGGTCGGTGACGAGCGAGGTCATGCGCTCGGCAAGCGTGGTGCCGGCCCAGCTGGGCTGCCACACGCTGCGGGCGCAGACGTGGGCGACCTGGTGCTTGGGCGCGCCGTTGGAATTGAGGAACTCGCGGGACAGATCGACGATGGCGACGCCATTCCATGCCATGCGCATGCGCGGCTCGGCGGTAACCTCGGCGATGACGGTTGCCTCCAGGTTCTCCTCGGCGGCGTAGCCCATGAACTCCTCGACGTCACCGTCGGCGACGGCGCAGGCCATGCGCTCCTGGGACTCAGAGATAGCGAGCTCGGTGCCGTCCAAGCCGTCGTACTTCTTGGTCACGGTATCAAGGTCGACATACAGGCCATCGGCAAGCTCGCCCACGGCGACCGAGACGCCGCCGGCGCCAAAGTCGTTGCAGCGCTTGATCAGACGGCAGGCATCGCCGCGGCGGAACAGACGCTGCAGCTTGCGCTCGACCGGGGCGTTGCCCTTCTGGACTTCGGCACCCGAGGTCTCGATTGACTCGGTGTTCTGGGTCTTGGAGGAGCCGGTGGCACCACCGATGCCGTCACGGCCGGTGCGGCCGCCCAGCAGGATGATCTTGTCGGTGGGGGCGGGGCACTCGCGGCGCACGTGGTTTGCCGGGGTAGCGCCCACGACGGCGCCGACCTCCATGCGCTTGGCCACGTAGCCGGGGTGATAGAGCTCGTTGACCTGGCCGGTGGCAAGGCCGATCTGGTTGCCGTAGCTGGAGTAGCCGGCGGCAGCGGTGGTTACGAGCTTGCGCTGCGGCAGCTTGCCCTCGAGCGTCTTGGACACGGGGACGGTGGGGTCTCCGGCGCCGGTGACGCGCATGGCCTGGTACACGTAGCTGCGGCCCGAGAGCGGGTCGCGGATGGCGCCGCCCACGCAGGTGGCGGCACCGCCGAAGGGCTCGATCTCGGTCGGGTGGTTGTGGGTCTCGTTCTTAAACAGGAACAGCCAGTCCTGGTCCTCGCCGTCGACATCGACCTTCACCTTGACGGTGCAGGCGTTGATCTCCTCAGACTCGTCGACATCGGTCATGACGCCGGTCTTCTTAAGGTACTTGGCGCCGATGGTGCCCATGTCCATGAGGCAGACGGGCTTGGCGTCGCGACCGAGCTCGTGGCGCATCTCCATGTAGCGGTCGAAGGCCTCCTGCACCACGGCGTCGTCGATCGTCACGTCGTCCAGGACGGTGCCGAAGGTGGTGTGGCGGCAGTGATCGGACCAGTAGGTGTCGATCACGCGGATCTCGGTGATGGTGGGGTCGCGATCCTCATCGCGGAAGTACTGCTGGCAGAAGGCGATGTCCGCCTCGTCCATGGCAAGACCGCGCTCGGAGATAAAGGCGGCAAGGCCGGCCTCGTCGAGCTCGCGGAAGCCGTCGAGCACCTCGACGGGCGCAGGCTCGGGGGTCTCCATGTACAGTGTCTTGGGCAGGTCGAGCGAGGCGATGCGCGCCTCGACGGGGTTCACCACGTAGTGCTTGATGGCCTCGACGGCGGCTTCGTCCAGAGCGCCCGAGATCATATAGACCTTGGCGGAGCGCACGGCGGGGCGCTCGCCCTGGCTGATGAGCTGCACGCACTCGCTGGCGGAGTCGGCGCGCTGGTCAAACTGGCCAGGCAGGAATTCGACGGCAAAGACGGCGCCATCGCTTGCGGGGAGCTCGTCGTAGGTCACATCGACCTGGGGCTCGCTAAAGACGGTCGGCACGCAGGAGCGGAAAAGCTCCTCGTCGATGCCCTCGACGTCGTAGCGGTTGATGATCCTCAGGGCCTCGATGCCCTTGATGCCGAGAATCTCGGTCAGCTCGCCCTTGAGCTGCTGAGCCTCGACGTCGAACCCGGGTTTCTTCTCCACGTAGATACGAGAGACCATTGGTTCCTGCCTTCCTGATCGGTTGGGCGTACGGTACGGTATGCGGCAGCGGTCGGTTTGCGGGGCGGGCCTCGCAGTCGCCTTGAGCCACATGTTTGTAAACCTCACTATGATACGACAGCTCGCGGCGCGTTGAGGACGGCGAGGGTGCTACAGTGAAGCGCAAACAAGAGAAAGGCATCACATGGCATTCGTTTCGCTCGCCATCATCGCGCTCGTGGCCTTTGCGAGTCCCTTTATCGCCTCGGCAATTCCCGGAAAGCCCGTTCCCGAGACGGTCTTTTTGCTCGTGTTCGGCGCGGTGCTGGGTCCGCATATGCTCGGCATCATCCATGTGGACGCCGAGGTCTCGCTCGTGTCCGAGCTCGGCTTGGCCTTTTTGTTCCTGCTCGCCGGTTTTGAGATCGACCCCAAGAACATCACGGGCGTCGAGGGGCGCTATGGCATGGCGACGTGGGTCGTCACGTTTGGCATCGCCTGGCTTGCCGTGCGCTTTACGCCGTGGTTCTCGGTCAGCCATTTCGACGGCATCGCCGTGACGCTCGCGCTTACCTCGACGGCGCTCGGCACGCTCGTGCCCATCATGCGCGAGCGCTCGCTTACCGGCACACGCGTGGGCGATTCGATTCTCGCGTACGGTACCTGGGGCGAGCTTGGCCCCGTGCTTGCCATGTCGGTGCTGCTCTCTGCGCGCACCGGCATTCAGACACTCGTGATCTTGGGTCTGTTTGCGGTGGTCTGCGTGCTGCTGGCCGTGGTCCCGAGCCGCTCCAAGCGCGTCGGCAGCCGCTTCTTTGCGTTTGTCGAGGAGCGCGCCGATACCACATCGCAGACCTTCGTGCGCTTGACGGTTCTCATCCTGGTCACGCTCGTGGCGTTCTCGGCCATCTTCGATCTCGACATCGTGCTGGGCTCCTTTGCCGCCGGCTTTGTCCTGCGCTATATCATCCCCGAGGGCAATCACACGCTCGAGACCAAGCTCGATGGTCTGGCCTACGGCTTTTTGATCCCCGTGTTCTTTACCGTGTCGGGCGCAAAGATCGACCTGACGGCTGTGGCATCGCGCCCCGGGCTGCTCGTGGGCTTTATCGTGGCGTTGTTGATTATTCGTGCCGTGCCCATTCTTATTTCCATGAGCATTTGTCCTGCGACGCGCGATGTGTCGGCGTATGGTCGCATTACCGTGGCCCTGTACTGCACCACGGCGCTGCCGATCATCGTTGCCGTGACGAGCGTTGCCGTCAACGCGGGCGCGCTGTCGCAAGATATTGCGTCGGTCATGGTTGCCGCCGGTGCCATCACGGTGTTCTTGATGCCATTGCTCGCGCAGCTCTTCTACCGCGTGGTGGATGCCGCACCGGTCGCCGCCGTGGCAGAGGTTGCCGAGCATCCATCCGATGCGCTCGACATCTTGCGCGCCCACCACGACCTAGCGAGCTTGCTCGCGCGCGAGCACGAACTGCTGACCTCGCATGGCCATGGTCGCGTATTCGAGGGCCTGCCTACGCTCGATACGATTGCCGAGCGTCTTTCCGCCGAGGCGGCGAGCGGCCACATCGATGCCCGCATCGTGGACGCGGCGCACCTGCTTGCCGATAAGACCTATGGAGACGAGGTCGACCCGTCCGAGCTGACTCCGCGTGAGCGCCGCCGCCTGGAGCGCGCCAAGCTCGCTGTGCGCGAATACCGCCGCCGCATGCTGGAGCTCTATGCGCGCGAAGAAGCCGAAGACGACGACGGCAAGTAGTCGATGCTTTCTCGGGGAAGCCGCGTCCCGCTTTGAAGGCTCGGAACGGGATGTGGTTTCCGAAACGGGGGTCGTTGGGAAGCTGTGTCCCGGAATGGGCGCTCAGAGTGGGATGCAGTTTCCGCAAGGAGGTCCTGGGGGAAACCGTGCCCCGTTCTGATCCGAAATACTGGGACATAGTTTCCCTTTCATAACAGGAGAAGGCGCGCTGTCTGCAGTTGATTCAGACGGCGCGCCTTTTTGGTTGAGCTATGTTGAAGCTTGAAGCCAAAGCTTGTGGCTCCTTAGGAGCGGGCGGCTCCGTCGACGGGGAGCACGGCGCCCGTGACGTAGGAGGACATGTCGCTCGCCAGGAAAACAAAGGCGTTGGCGACATCCTCGGGCTCGCCCATGCGACCCAGCGGAATGGTGGCGATGATGGGCTTGATGACCTCTTCGGGCAGGTTGGCGACCATATCGGTCTTGGTCACGCCGGGTGCGACGGCATTGACGCGAATGCCCATGGGGGCGAGCTCGCGCGAGAGCGACTGGACCATACCGTTGACGGCAAACTTGGACGTGGGGTAGCCGACACCGGAGGGCTGACCGTACTTGGCGACCATCGAGCTCGTGGTGGTGATGGTGCCGCCATGGCCGGCCTTGGTCATGATCTTGGCGGCTGCCTGGTGGCCATTAAAGACGGCGACGACGTTGAGGTCCATAACTTTGGCGAACTCCTCGGCCGTGTAGTCCAAAAGGGGCGAGCGCTGGGAGATGCCGGCATTGTTGACGACTGTATCCAAGCCGCCCATATCGGCTGCGGCCTGGGTAAAGGCCTCGGTCACGGCTTCGAGCGAGGTGAGGTCGCAGGAGCGGCCCCAGACCTTGGCGTCGGGATAGGCGGCTGCCAGCTTCTCAACGGCCGTGTCGGCAGTCTCCTGGCGCGAGCCAAAGACGGTGACGGCAGCGCCTTCCTCGATAAAACGGCAGGCGATGGCATAGCCGATACCGCGTGTGCCTCCGGTGATGATTGCTTTCTTGCCCTCGAGCAACATGGTGCTTCCTCTCATCGCGGGCGGACATTCGCAGCACAGCGTAGCGGTAGTCGGAATCGGCCGCGTTTGCATATCGGTGAACGTAGCCCGCGTTACCGATGAGCGGCTCGCGCAAATATGCTTTGCCGTTGTGCTTAGGGCAGGTGACAAAAGGGCTCCCGTCCCACATCGGACGGGAGCCCTCAAGGCGCGTATTGCTAGGCGAGCGTTGGGCTAGTTCGCCATGACGCCTTCGGTCCAGGCCTCGACGTCCTCGATGCGCAGGACGTTGGCGACCTCGGCCACGCAGTCGACGCCTGCAAGCTCGACGGCGGCAGCCTGAACGTCCTTCTCGAGCGCGCGGTGCGTCAGGAAGATGACCGAGCAGGTGTCGGTGACGCCCGACTTGCCATCCTCGACCTGATTGATGAGCGAGATCGAGATGTTGTGCTTGGCAAAGATGTCGACCGTCTCGGACAGAGCGCCAACGCGGTCGGCAACCTTCAGGCGCACATAGTACTTGGTTTGAAGCTCGTCCATGGGCTTAAAGGCGAGGTTGTGGCCGTAGGGCTCGATCTCGGGCAGCGGCGCCACGCCGCGGCTGATCTGCTCGGACAGCGACAGGATATCGCCCACGACGGCGCTCGCGGTGGGGAAGGAGCCAGCGCCGGCACCGTAGAACATGGTCTCGCCCACAGCGTCGCCCACCACGTAGACGGCGTTCATGGCGCCGTTGACCTTGGCGAGCATGTGGTCGGCAGGGATTAGCGTGGGGTGCACGCGGACGTCGACGCCGGCATCGGTGTTGCGGGCGATGCCCAGCAGCTTAATGGTGTAGCCGAGCTCGCGGGCCTGGGCGATGTCCTCGGCGCCGATGGTACGGATGCCCTGCTGGTAGACGTCGTCGGTGGTCACGCGGGTGCCAAAGCCGATGGAGGCGAGGATGGCCGTCTTGCTGGCGGCGTCGAAGCCGTCGACGTCGGCGGACGGGTCGGCCTCGGCATAGCCCTTGGCCTGGGCATCGGCGAGCACATCGGCGTAATCGGCGCCCTCGGCGTCCATACGCGACAGGATGTAGTTGGTGGTGCCGTTGAGGATGCCGGCAATGGTCAGGATCTTGTTGCCCACCAGGTCGTGCTCGAGCGTGCTGACGATGGGGATACCGCCGCCGCAGCTGGCTTCGCACTTGATCTGCACGCCGCACTCACGCGCCTTCTCGGCGAGCGTCTCGACATGACGGCCGAGCAGGGCCTTGTTGGCGGATACGACGTGCTTGCCGTTCTCAAAGGCGGTGGTGAAAATCTCGGTCGCGGGGTGCTCGCCGCCGATCAGCTCGACGACGATGTCGACGGCGGGGTCGGTGACCACGTCGTGCCAGTCGCTCGTAAAGGCCTCGCGCTCAATACCGGCGGCTTCGGCCTGCTCCCAGGCAAGCGCGCAGGCGCGGGTCAGCTTAAGGTCGATGCCGTAGGCGGCCAGGTACTCATCGTGGTGGCTCTTGATCAGACGGGCCACGCCGCCGCCGACGGTTCCCAGACCGATCAGGCCGACGTTCACGGTGCGCAGGGGTTCGCTCATAGATAGCTCCTTCGTGCATCTGTATGGATGATTGACCAGTTAAGGTTGAGTGCATTCTAGCGTGAACCGAGGGCGTGTGCTTGCCAGGCAACGGGAGCCGCACAAAACGCTACCCCCGAAACGCTGCGGAAACATTGGAAACACGCTCGCTACAAACGAAGTTCCGTAACAAACTGTCAACGTTTGAACCATAAGGTTTGCCCTGTACCGCAAGACGGCCGCACCGCGGCCAGCGAAAAGGGGGACACCATGTTCAACATCAACAGCACGCTCAGCCGTAGGAACTTCCTCGCCGGCGCCGCCGCGCTCGGCAGCACCGTCGCGCTTGCCGGCTGCTCCTCGGGTGGCTCGGATGGCGGCTCCGCCGATGGAGACGGTGCATTCAAGATTGGCGTCATCGGTCCTCTGACCGGTGCCGCGGCAACCTATGGCGTCTCGGTCGAGAAGGGCGCCAAGCTCGCCGTCAAGGATTTCTCGACCAAGGACCTCAAGCTCTCGCTTAAGTCCGAGGACGACGTCGCCGACGGCGAGAAGGCCATCAACGCCTTCAATACCCTGTGCGACTGGGGCATGCAGGCACTCGTCGGCCCCGTTACCACCGGTGCCGCCGTTGCTGTCTCGGGCGAGATTGCCGACGACATGCTCATGGTCACGCCTTCTGCCTCGTCGCTCGACGTCACCAAGGATAAGACCACGGTCTTCCAGGTCTGCTTCACCGATCCCACCATGGGCACGAGCGCCGCGAAGTTCTTGGCCGAGAAGTACGCGGACGCCAAGATCGCCCTGTTCTACAACTCCGGCGATACGTACAGCTCGGGCGTCGCCGATGCCTTCGCCGAGCAGGCCAAGGAGTCCAAGCTCGATATCGTCGATACCGAGACCTTTAAGGACGACTCCTCCACGAGCTTTACCAACCAGCTGACCAAGGCCAAGGAGGCCAGCGCCACGCTCATCTTCGCGCCGATCTACTACACGCCGGCGTCCGTCCTGCTCAAGAACGCCAAGGACATGGGCTATGACATGACGCTCATGGGCACCGACGGCATGGACGGTCTGCTCTCTGTGGAGGGCTTCGACACCTCGCTTGCCGAGGGCGTGCTGCTCATGACGCCGTTCTCCGCTGACGACGAGAAGAACGCCGACTTCGTCAAGGCATACAAGGAGGAGTACGACGAGACCCCCAACCAGTTTGCCGCCGACGCCTACGACTGTGTCCACGCGATCGCTGAGGCTATCGACAAGGCTGGCATCGACACGACGGCCGACGGTGCCGACATTGCCACCGACCTTGCCAAAGCCATGCGTAAGATCAAGATCGACGGCCTGACCGGCGAGCTCACCTGGAACGACGAGGGCCAGGTCGAGAAGCCCGCTACGGCCTATGTGATTCAGGACGGCAAGTACATCGCCGCGCAAGAGCGTATAAAACGCAACCGGTGAGGCTCTTTTATTCAGGGCGAGGACGCTTGTAACAGAATGGAAACATTACTTTTACATAATAAAGTGGCAGACCTGCATAAAGCGTTAAAAATACGCAGAAATATGGATAAAAATCCGAGGGCAAAGAAAAGTTGAAATAATCGCCACTTTCCTTAACTAAAGCGTCTAGTATTTTGCGAACGCCGAACACGGCGAAGGATGGCCTGTCGGGTAACCGAAACCCGACGAGATTTGAGAGGAGAGCCGCATGTCGAGCCTCACCGGTAAGTCATTGAACCCTGTTATGAATCGCAGGAGCGTTATCGCGAGCGCAGCAGGTCTGGGGGCGATGTCCATTCTAGCTGGCTGCTCCTCCAACGGCGGCGACAGCGGTTCCGCTTCGAGCGACGCTTCGTTTAAGATCGGTACCATCGGCCCGCTGACCGGCGCCAACGCGTCCTACGGCAAGTCCGTTACCCAGGGTGTCGAGCTTGGCTGCAAGGACTTCTCCACCAAGGAGCTGCCGCTTGCCAGCAAGGCCGAGGACGACCAGGCCGACGGCGAGAAGGCCGTCAACGCCTTTAATACTCTGCTCGACTGGGGCATGCAGGCCCTCGTCGGCCCGACCACCACGGGTGCGTCGGTTGCCGTTGCCGCAGAGTGCGGTAACGACCCCAAGACGTTCATGATCACCCCGTCCGCGTCCTCCGAGGACGTCACCGACGGCAAGGATTGCGTCTTCCAGGTTTGCTTCACCGACCCCAACCAGGGTGTCAACGCTGCCAAGTTCCTGGCGCAGAAGTATGCGGACGAGAAGTTCGTGCTGTTCTATAACTCCGGCGACGCCTATTCTTCGGGCATCGCAGATTCCTTTAAGGCCCAGGCCGCTGAGTCCAAGCTCGAGATTGTTGACGAGGAGACCTTTAAGGACGACTCCGCCACGAGCTTTACGAACCAGCTGACCAAGGCCAAGCAGGCAGGCGCCACCATGATCTTTGCGCCGATCTACTACACGCCGGCGTCCGTCCTGCTCAAGAACGCCAAGGACATGGGCTACGACGTCAAGATGATGGGCTGCGACGGCATGGACGGCATCCTGGGCGTTGAGGGCTTCGATACCTCTCTTGCCGAGGGTCTGCTGCTCATGACCCCGTTCTCCGCCGACGACGAGAAGAACGCCGACTTCGTCAACGCTTACAAGGATAAGTACGGCGATACCCCCGACCAGTTTGCCGCCGACGCCTACGACGGCGTGCACGCGGTGGCCGAGGCCGTCAAGGAGGCCGGTCTTGGTGTCGACGCTGATCCGACCGAGGTCGCCGAGAAGCTGTCCAAGGCTATGCTCAAGATTACCGTTGACGGTCTGACCGGCAAGCTCACCTGGAACGATAAGGGCCAGGTCCAGAAGGAGCCCACGGCGTACGTCATCACCGACGGCAAGTACGTACAGGCCTAATTGGCCGCCTTACATAGAGCGGTTTTGATCCCAAGCAGGGGAGGTTTTGGCCTTCCCTGCTTGCTTGGTATCTAGGGACAGTGTAACGTCCCTGTTTCATACATCAACTGGAAACCTATTCGAAAGGGGGATGTGGAACATGACGGTCTTTATCCAATACCTGGTCAACGGCCTGTCCATGGGCAGTGTCTACGCCATCATCGCGTTGGGCTACACCATGGTCTACGGTATCGCCAAGATGCTGAACTTCGCTCACGGCGACGTCATCATGGTCGGTGCCTATGTCTCGTTCTGTGCCACGTCGTATCTCGGCCTCCCGGGCTGGGCATCTGTAATTCTCTCTTGTGTGGTCTGTACCGTTCTCGGTGTTCTTATCGAGGGTCTGGCATACAAGCCGCTGCGCCAAGCAGGCCCGCTGGCCGTTCTGATCACGGCCATCGGCGTGTCTTACTTCCTGCAGAACGCCGCGCAGCTTCTGTGGGGCGCCACGCCCAAGAACTTCACTTCGCTCGTCACCTTCCAGGTGCCGGAGTTCTTGGCCAAGTTCAACGTAAGCGCCGTCTCGCTCGTCACCATCGTCGCCTGCCTGGTTATCATGGCCGGCCTGATGTTCTTTACAGGTAAGACCAAGATGGGCAAAGCCATGCGCGCCGTGTCCGAGGACAAGGCTGCCGCTCAGCTCATGGGCATCAACGTCAACCGCACTATTTCGATGACGTTTGCCATCGGCTCCGCCCTTGCCGCCATCGCCGGTGTTCTCCTGTGCTCCTACTCGCCGGTCCTGCAGCCCACCACGGGCGCCATGCCTGGCATCAAGGCCTTCGATGCCGCTGTTTTCGGCGGCATCGGCTCCATCCCCGGTGCCTTTGTCGGTGGCATTCTCATCGGCATCATCGAGGCGATGGCGCAGGCCTACATTTCCACGAGCCTTGCCAACTCCATCGTCTTTGGTGTTTTGATCATCGTCCTGCTCGTCAAGCCTGCCGGCCTCTTGGGCAAGTACGTCCCCGAGAAGGTGTAGGTGAGCGTTATGAAGTTTCTTAAAGACAAACAGACGCGTCACGACTTTGTTACGTATGCCATGTGCCTTGTGGCGTTCGCCATCGTGTTCTTTATGCAGTCTAACCACATGATCCCGCGTATGATTGCCGGTCAGCTGGTTCCCATCACGGCCTATATCGTCATGGCCATCTCCCTTAACCTCGTCGTCGGCATCGCAGGCGACCTGTCGCTGGGCCACGCGGGCTTTATGAGCGTCGGTGCCTACACGGGCATCGTCACCGCGGTCGCCCTTGAGAGCGCCGTTCCGTCCGATCCGGTGCGCCTTATCATCAGCATCGTGGTCGGCGCTATCGCCGCTGCCATCTTGGGCTTCTTGATCGGTATCCCGGTCCTGCGCCTGAGCGGCGACTATCTGGCCATCGTGACCTTGGCTTTTGGCGAGATCATCAAAGAGATCGTCACCTGCCTCATTGTGGGCGTCGACTCCCGCGGCCTGCACGTGATCTTTAACATCACGGGCAACTCTACGATTAACGACCTGCACCTGCTCGAGGACGGCACCGCCATCATCAAGGGCGCGCAGGGCGCATCGGGCGTGTCGACCTATTCGACCTTCCTTGCCGGCGCCATCCTGGTCATGGTCGCGCTCGTGATCGTGCTCAACCTGGTTCGCAGCCGTACCGGCCGTGCCATTATGGCCGTGCGCGACAACAAGATTGCAGCCGAGTCCGTGGGCATCTCCGTCACCCAGTACCGCATGATCGCCTTCGTGGTTTCCGCTGCCCTCGCCGGTGCTGCCGGAGCCCTGTTCGGCGGTAACTTCTCGCAGCTTTCCGCCACTAAGTTTGACTTCAACACGTCGATCCTCATCCTGGTGTTCGTGGTCCTGGGCGGTCTGGGCAATATGCGCGGCTCCGTTATCGCCGCGGCGCTGCTCACGGTGCTCCCCGAGCTGCTCCGTCAGTTCTCGGACTACCGCATGCTCATCTACGCCATCGTGTTGATTCTGGTCATGGTCTTTACTAACAACCCACAGCTCAAGGCGTTCTTCGCACGCATTAAGGACCGCTTTGCTTCCAAGAAGGAGGTGGCAGCCGATGCCCAGTAAGTTTGAGTTCAACAAGGGCAAGATGGTCCCGTATCCTTCTGGCGCCATCGTTCCCGACCGCGACCTGGGCCAGCGCCCGGCGCTCGAGTGCATTCACCTGGGCATTGAATTCGGCGGCCTTAAGGCGGTCGACGACTTTAGCCTAACCATCGGCAAGACCGAGATTGCCGGTCTCATCGGCCCCAACGGTGCCGGCAAGACCACGGTCTTCAACCTGCTCACCAAGGTGTACCAGCCTACGCACGGCACCATCCTGCTCGACGGTGAGGACACTTCGGGCAAGTCGGTCTACCAGGTCAACCGCATGGGTATTGCCCGTACGTTCCAGAACATCCGTCTGTTCAACACCATGACGGTGGAGGACAACGTTAAGGTCGGCCTGCACAACCAGGAGCGCTACTCCGGCTTTGAGGGCGTGCTGCGCCTGCCGACGTATTGGAAGCACGAGAAGGCCGCCCACGAGCGCGCCATGGAGCTGCTGTCCATTTTTGACATGGAGCACCTGGCAAATGAACAGGCCGGCTCGCTTCCTTACGGCGCTCAGCGCCGTCTGGAAATCGTCCGCGCGCTTGCCACTAACCCCAAGCTACTGCTGCTTGACGAGCCTGCCGCCGGCATGAACCCGTCCGAGACCGCGGAGCTCATGGAGAACATCGTCAAGATTCGCGACACCTTTGGCATTGCCATCATGCTTATCGAGCATGATATGTCGCTCGTTATGAACATCTGCGAGGGCATCTGCGTGCTCAACTTTGGTAAGGTCATCGCCAAGGGTACCGCCGAGGAAATCCAGAACAACGATGCCGTTATCGAGGCGTATCTGGGTAAGCAGGATAAGGGGGAGAACTAAATGGCAGAGCCGATGCTTTCCGTCTACAACATCAACGTCTGGTACGGCGCCATCCACGCCATCAAGGACATCTCCTTTAACGTCAACGAGGGTGAGATCGTGGCCTTGATCGGTGCCAACGGCGCCGGTAAGTCCACGACGCTCAAGACCGTCTCGGGCCTGCTGCGCTCCAAGACCGGCTCCATCAAGTTTATGGGCGAGGACATTACCCATACGCCCGCTGATAAGCTGGTTGGTAAGGGCCTGGCTCAGGTGCCCGAGGGCCGTCGCGCGTTTTTGCAGATGACGGTCGAGGAGAACCTGGAAATGGGTGCCTATACGCAGCCCAAGTCCACGGTTGCCCCGGGCCTTGAGCGCGTCTACGAGCAGTTCCCGCGCCTTAAGGAGCGCCGCCGTCAGGTCGCCGGCACCCTTTCGGGCGGCGAGCAGCAGATGCTCGTTATGGGCCGCGCACTTATGAGCAACCCCAAGCTGCTTATGCTCGACGAGCCCTCCATGGGCCTGGCGCCGATTCTGATCGAGCAGATCTTCCAGATTGTCGAGGACCTGCACAAGGCCGGCACCACGGTGCTTCTGGTCGAGCAGAACGCGCAGATGGCGCTTTCCATCGCCACGCGCGGCTACGTGCTCGAGACCGGCAAGATCACCATGACCGGCACCGGCCAGGAGCTCCTGCACGACGACAACGTGCGCAAGGCTTACTTGGGCGGTTAATCCATTCAACAAAGGGGCGCTGGCTATCCCGGTCAGCGCCCCTTTTTAAGTTGCGGTGAAATAGGGACTAATTGGGGGTTCAAGAAGCCAAAACAGTCCCTATTCCACCGCAACTTCATGGGGGCGTGCGACAATGCCCGTCGGAAAACACTTGCTGCCTTTGGGGGTCTATCTATGCTGTACGAGTTTTGTGCCGAGAACTTTGAGCGAGTGCCGGCGGCCATCGAGGCCGGTGCGGGGCGCATTGAGCTGTGTGACAACCTCGCCGTCGGTGGCACCACGCCTTCCGCCGGCGTTATTAGCGCTACAGTCAGCTACGCTCACGAGCATGACGCGCGAGTGATGTGCATGATCCGTCCGCGTGGTGGCGACTTTCATTACAACCAGGACGAGCTGCGCATGATGGAGATGGACCTGGGCCTTGCTGTGAGCGCCGGCGTTGACGGCCTGGTCTTTGGCTGCTGCAAGCCCTTTGCCGGCGGCTGGGCGCTCGACGAGCTCACCCTCGGCGCCCTCGTTATGGCTACGGGCTGCGCGACCGAGGAATGTAAGCGCGAGTCCATCGACATCACCTTCCACATGGCGTTTGACCAGCTCTCGCCCGAGGCTCAGCTCGATGCGATTGATACACTTGCCGACTGCGGCGTTACGCGCATCCTCACGCATGGCGGCGCTGCCGGTACGTCGATCGAGGATAATTTCGATCACCTGGCTCGTTTAATCGAGTATGTGGGCGATCGTTTGACCATCCTTCCCGGCGGCGGCATCACTACGGCAAATCGCGACGCGGTCGCGGCGGCGCTGGGCGTCTCCGAGCTCCATGGCACCAAGATCGTGCCGCTGGAGGTATAACCCGTGGCGCTGGTATTTGACGTTCAGCAGGCGAGCGGTAAGCCCGACGATAATCGTCGCCCTGGCACCGCGTGCCCCTTTTGCGACACGGAGGGACTTGCCAACATCATCCAGCGCGATGGTGACTGCATCTGGCTCGAGAATAAGTTCAAGACCTTGCGGGCCACACGTCAGACCGTATTGATCGAGTCTGCCAATCACGACGCCGACCTGGTGACCTATGAACCGGATGAGCTGCATCATGTGATGCGGTTTGCCCTGGGCTGTTGGCAGCAGATGATCGATTCTCAACAGTACCGCAGTGTGCTCATGTACAAGAACAAAGGCCCGCTTTCGGGCGGCAGCCTCGTCCATCCACACATGCAGATTGTGGGCCTGGAACAGGAGGACGGCTATGCGGCGCTGACCTCAGCCAACTTTGAAGGCATCAGTGTCTGGCAACAGGGGAGAATCTCGGTCGACATCTCAACCGAACCGATCATGGGGTTCTTTGAGGTCAACGTCTCGGCTCCACAGGGAATCGCCGCCAGCGACGACGCCCGCGACCAAGCCGAAGCGGACCTGTTTGCCGATGCGATCCAGGTAGCTCTGCGCTATATCCTGAACGAGCATCACGGCGGTCGTGCGGAGTCGTACAACTTGTTCTTCTACCACATGGACGGCCGGACCATTGCCAAGGCGCTGCCGCGTTGGGTGGTTTCGCCCTACTTTGTTGGCTATCGTTTGGCCCAGGTCAATGCCGAGACCACGCTCGATATCGATGCTGAGCGCCTACGCGCGCATCTGGAAACGCTCGTATAGCAAGGCTAACGCCCGCGCAATGCGGACAGTCTAGCGTGCCATCGCGTCGCGCCCGGCCTTGACCCGCTTGCGCTGTTTGGCGCGTTCCTCGCCGGTTAGGCGCTCAAAGAGATGCCCGATAATCGAGGCCAGCACCTGCTGAAACAGCGTGCCACACATGACGGGAAACACGACCTCGCCGGGAAAATACTGCGTGGCGATGACGGCGCCCGAAGAGATGTTACGCATGCCACAGGTAAAGCACATGGTGGTCGTCTCGCTATACGGCAGATGCAGGGCACGTGCGACCAGGATGCCGATGATAAAGCCACTGATGGCGAACGCCAGGATAAAGAGGGCGACTTCCAAGCGCTCAACATTCATGTGCAGCACGTACTCGCTCATGGCGGTGGAGTTGGACGCGATGACACCCATCATCATGAACTTGCAGGCGGGCGAGAGCGCGGGGGAGAGTTTCTCATGACCCCAGCCGCGCGTGAGTTCGTTAATGACGATACCGAGCACGGCGGGTATGGCGATCATAAAGGCCATATTCTGCATCATGCTCGGTACGTCGATCGAGACGGTGGCGCCCAGCAGGAGCTTGAGCGTAAGAGGAATCGTCACAGGCGAGATAACCGAGGACGTCAGGATAATGGTGAGCGCGAGCGGGCCATTGCCGCCGAACATGCTGATCCACATAAAGGCGGTGACTGCCACGGGCACACTGTATTCGAGAACGATGCCGCAGACCAGGTTGGGTTTGGAACCAAAGAACAACGACCCCATGGCATAGGCTGCTATGGGAATAAGCACCGCCGAGACCAACAGCGCCAAAATCAGATGCAGGGGACGGCGGAACACCTCAGTCACCTGGTGAAAGGTGTTGCTGAGCGCACCCTGAAACGTCATAAAGGCAAACAAGGTGGGAACGATGGGCTTTAGCACGCCGATCTGCTGGGG
The DNA here is from genome assembly GCA_902490325.1 of uncultured Collinsella sp. Classification (GTDB taxonomy): domain Bacteria; phylum Actinomycetota; class Coriobacteriia; order Coriobacteriales; family Coriobacteriaceae; genus Collinsella. The sequence goes on from CABUDJ010000007.1 coordinate 38,717, forward strand.
AAAGAGCACGCCGAGCGCCACGCAAATCGGAACGATGATCTGCATGTGTCCCGCGAGAAATTTGCTCAGTCCAACCCATTGCTTCATATGCGCTTGCGACTCCCTTTGCTCATGAATCCGTTTTGAATGGATATGCTAGACGCTCGCATGAGTCCGTGCGTCAGAAACGTTTGATTATTTCGAGGCTATTACCGGCATCGTTTACCGAAACCGCGGCGTACTGCGGCGATTTGCGTCCGTGCTGCACGGTATAATAAATTCGTTCAACAGATCTGCCTGCCGAAGCGGGCATACACAGAGGACTCATCGCTATGAACCGTGAGAGGTATCGCGGCGACCTGCCCCTATCGGGGGTGGGCGCCTATGTCATCGCTTAAGACGACGCATCGCTGGGCGGTCGCTCAGCAAAATCCCGAGCTTGAAAAGGAGCTTTCGGCTGGCCTGGGCATACCCGGGCTGGTGGCGCGCATTATGGTTGCGCACGGCATTACATCCATCGAGGAAGGCCAGCTGTTTTTGACGCCTTCGCTCGATCGCGACTGGGCCGACCCACTCATTATCCCGGGCATGTCGGTCGTTGCCGACCGCGTCGAGCGCGCTATTCGCAACCACGAGCACATCGCGGTCTTTGGCGATTTTGACGTTGACGGCATTACGTCGACTTGCCTGTTGACCGAGGCGCTGCGGACGTTTGGCGCCAATGTCACACCGTTTATCCCGCATCGCTTTGACGAAGGATACGGCCTGTCGCGTGCGGCACTCGACCGCGTCAACGAGCTCGCCCAACCCAACCTGATTGTGACCGTCGATAACGGCATTGCCGCCAAGGAAGAGGTCTCCTATCTGGAGAGCCTGGGGATCGATTTGGTGGTCACGGACCATCACGAGCCGTCCGACCAGGTGCCGCAGGGCGTGCCCCTGACCGACCCTAAGCTCGAGGACGAGGGTCCCTCGCGCGAGCTTGCCGGTGCCGGCGTGGCACTCAAACTGGTGCAGGTCCTGGGCGAGCGTTTGGGCAAGCCGTCGTATTGGCGTTCGCTGATAGAGGTCGCGGCGCTGGGCACCGTGTCCGACATGATGCCGCTCACGCCCGAGAATCGCGCACTGGTCGCCGAGGGCATCCAGCAGATGCGCGTGACGGCCCGTCCCGGCTATATTGCGCTTGCCGCACTTGCCAAGGCCGACCTTTCTACCATTACGGCCGACGGCCTGTCATTCTCGCTCATTCCCCGCTTAAACGCTGCCGGCCGCATGGCCGATCCCAAGCTGGCGCTCGACTTGCTGCTTGCCCGCGATCCCATCGAGGCGAGCGCACTGGCCGCCGAGCTCGAGGAGATTAACCGCCAGCGCCGTGAGATCGAGGCGGAGCTTACGCGCGATGCCATGGCAAAGGTCGAGGATACTTATGATGGCGGTCGCGCAATCGTCGTGGGTGGCGAGGGCTGGCACGAGGGCGTCAAGGGTATCGTAGCGAGCCGCCTGACCAACCGTTATCACGTGCCGGCGCTGCTGTTCTCGATCGAAGACGGTATCGCTCGCGGTTCGGGTCGCTCGGTGGGCAAGGTCAACCTGTTCGACGCCGTCGAGCGCTGTTCCGACCTGCTGATTCGTCGCGGCGGACACGCCGGTGCGGTGGGCGTGACCATCGAGGCGTCCAAGCTCGATGAGTTTCGTCGTCGCCTTTCCGCCGTGTTGTCCGAGCTTCCCGCCGAGGACTTTGAGGACACCGACGAGGTTGCCGCCACCGTCGACCTTTCCGAGCTGAATATCGAGACTATAGAGCAGATTTCCCGTCTTGAGCCGTTTGGCCAGGGCAATAAGGTGCCGCTGCTGGCCGCCGAGGGCGTGACGATGTGCGATCGCGCCGTGGTGGGCAAGACGGGCGAGCACATGCGCTTCGTGGCTACGGATGGCGCTGCGAGCGTTCCGGCCATCATGTTCCGCGTGCCGCAAATCGATAAGCTCATCAACTGCGATAGCGCCGTCGACGTGGTGTTCGAGGCCGTGGCCGAGCATTGGCAGGGGCGTGTGAAGCCCAAGCTCATGGTCAAAGATGTCTTGGTGCGCGATACCACGGCGCGAGGCTTTGACGATCCGGCGTGCGAGCTTCGTCGCGGCGTGCAGCCGGCGGATTCTGGCCTGCGCCTGGAGTCGCGTAAGCGCGAGACGCTCGCCCAGCTTTCCTATACCGAGCTCACGCGCTCGCTTATCCATAGCTTTATCGAATCGAACCAGCCGCACCGCGCGCAGGTTGAGGCGCTCGACGCCTTGGCCGATCACCAGAGTGTCTTGGCGGTTATGGGAACGGGCCGCGGCAAGTCTCTTATCTTCCATGTGCATGCCGCGCGTGAGGCGGTGCTTCGCGGACGTGCGAGCATCTTTGTCTATCCGCTGCGTGCACTCGTTGCCGACCAGGCCTATCACCTCTCGTCGACGATGGCGGCGCTTGGCATTGGCGTTGGCGTGCTGACCGGCGAGACCGTGGAGGCCGCACGCGATGACGTGTTCGCCGGCCTAGCTTCGGGCCGCACCGGTATCGTGCTCACGACGCCCGAGTTCCTATCTATCCACCGTGACCGCTTCGCGCGTTCGGGCCGCATCGGCTTTGTCGTTATCGATGAGGCGCACCACGCCGGCCTTGCCAAGGGCGGCGACCGCAGCGCCTATCTCGACATACCCGATATCCTCAAAGCCCTGGGCGACCCGGTCGTTATGGCGGCGACGGCCACCGCGACGGCTCCGGTCGTGGCCGAGCCGCGATATGGGTTGCGCAAT
>CABUDJ010000008.1 GCA_902490325.1 uncultured Collinsella sp.
ACTCGTCACGCGTGAGCGGCGCATCCTGAGCCGTGGGTGATGGACGAAGGCACCGTGCGCATCACGTTTGACATGAATGTGCGCGCCGCAGTGGGAAGCTTCGATATCTTTGACGCGACGCTGCCCGCGCTGCCCGTGCTGGAGCCAGGCAAGCTGGTGATGGAGGTAAAGTTTACCGAGTTTTGCCCGCAGCTGGTGCGCGATATGGTACCGCCGGGCGCGGCCGAACTCACGGCGGTCTCCAAGTACTGCCTGTGCTACGAAAAGACCGCCTACTTGCGCGGTTTTGACTACTGGGAATCGGATTTTGAGAACCGAGGGGATATTTAGACCATGAGCACCAGGGACTTTTTTAAGAACTCCGTCTTGGAGGCGTTTGGCCAGGTCGACCCTGCCAAGATCGGTCTGTCGCTGCTCGTGGCACTCGCCATGGGCATCCTGATCTATTGCGTGTACAAGCGCTTCTTTACCGGCGTGGTGTATTCGCGCAGCTTTGCCGTGACGCTCGTGGGCATGTGCGTGCTCACCTGCATGGTCACGCTCGCAATCTCGACGAACGTGGTCATCTCGCTCGGTATGGTCGGTGCTCTGTCTATCGTCCGTTACCGTACGGCGGTCAAAGACCCGCTCGACCTGCTGTATCTGTTCTGGGCCATTACCACGGGCATTACGGCGGGCGCCGGCATGTATGCGCTCGTGGGGCTCACGGCAGTGGTGATCGTGGCGATGATCGCCGGCTTTGCGAGCCATCAGGACAAGGCACGCGTGTACATGATGGTGATTCACTATACGGGCCAGACCACCGGCGACGACATCGTGCGCGCTTTTGGCCGCACCAAGTTTACGGTGAAGTCCAAGACCATGCGCGGTGACAAGGTCGAGATGGCCGTCGAGGTGTTCTCGGACGGCGTGGATATGAACTATGCTGACGCCATCCGTGCGCTCGACGGCGTGGAAGACCTCACGCTCATCCAGTACAACGGCGAGTATCACGGGTAACTATGTTCCGGCGTTCTAACGAATGCCGGACCGCTCGACGCTGCGCGGGCATCTGCCGGGCGATCTGCCGCTCAAACCGTCGCTCGCGTACATGAAGTACGCTTCGCTCCTCTTTCGCGGCACCTCGCCACGGTAGCTGCCCGCTCGCTGACGTTTGCTCGACCTGGGTGGGCCGATTTGGTTCACATGCCGTCTTCACGGGTATTATGGTGCAAGCGATTTCAATGACAGGGGTACTCGTGGTAAAGATGAAAGATGTGGCCGAGCTGGCCGGCGTTTCGAGCGCCGCCGTCTCGCGCTACCTCAACGGCGGCTACATATCGGCGGACAAGGCCGATCGCATTAAGCAGGCGATTGAGCTGACCGGTTACGTCCGCTCCAACCAGGCTCGCGCGCTGCGCACCGGCTCCACCAAGCTCATCGGCGTTATCGTGCCTAAGATCAACTCGGAATCCGTGAGTCGCATCACCGCCGGCATCGGTCAGGTGCTCGGTCACCGCGGGTACCAGATGCTGCTTGCCAATACCGACAATGCGGCCGATCGCGAGCTCGAGTATCTCGACCTGTTCCAGAACCACCCGGTCGATGGCATCGTGCTCGTGGCGACCATGATCACCGACGAACATCGTGCGGCCATTGCGTCTTGCCGTGTGCCCATTGTGCTGATCGGCCAAAACGTCGAGGGCGCAGCTTGCGTCTACCATGACGATTACGAGGCTGCCTTTGAGCTGGGTCAAGCGCTTGCGGGTCGCGTGGACGGCAAGATCGCCTATATTGGAGTTACCGAAGAAGACCGTGCCGCCGGTTACGACCGTCGTCGCGGTTTTGAGGCCGGCTTGCGCGCCGCGGGTAACCCGCTCGATGCCGCCTTGATTCGCCTGGGCTCGTTTACGCTCGACTCGGGCTATAGTGCGGCGCGCGAACTGCTTTCTGTTGCTCCCGATGTTTCGTTTATCGCGTGCGCGACCGACACCATGGCGGCGGGCGCGCTGCGTGCCATCGATGAGGTTCGCGGCATGGGCGAGGGCATACACCGCGTGAGTGGTTTTGGCGACAACGCATTTTTGCGCGCGCTGACGGGCGGCATTCCCACCGTGCATTATGGTTACCTGACCAGTGGCGTCGAGGCCACCAGCATGCTGCTCGACGCGCTCGATGGCGAGGAGGGGGAGCGCGGTCTCAAGACGCTCAAGCTCGGCCATCAGCTTATGAATGTCTAGGCTTTGTGCATGTCTGCCGGCCTCTGATTCCCTGGTTTTGCCTCAAAACTACCTTTCACCGTCAAAAACTGACCGTTTACCGTTATATGAAAACGATTACAGATAAATGAAACTGAAAACGATTACAGTTTAAGTGTCAAAGATGGCCGGGTGCAGATGCGCCCGTTGGAGGAAAGGGAAGTCATGGACTACCGCAAATCAGCGCAAGAGGTGCTCGACAACATCGGTGGCGCCGGCAACGTCGTCTCTGCCGCGCACTGCGCCACGCGTCTGCGCCTGGTGATTGCCGATAACGCCAAGGTCGACAAGGAGGCCCTCGAGAAAATCGACGGCGCCAAGGGCGTCTTTGAGGCCCAGGGCCAGCTCCAGATTATTTTTGGCACTGGCACCGTCAATAAGGTCTACGACGAGTTCATTGCGCTCAGCGGCGTCGAGGCTGCCACCAAGGCCGAGGTCAAGGAGGCCGCGGCGCAGCAGCATAACATCTTTATGCGTGCCATTAAGGTGCTCGGCGACGTCTTTGTCCCCATCATCCCCGCCATCGTGGCTTCGGGCCTGCTGCTGGGCATTATGAGTGCCCTCAACTTTATGGCCTCCAACGGCTTTATCGCGCTCGACACCAATAACTTTATCTACAAGATTGCCGACCTGGTCTCGGGAACGTCCTTTGGCATCCTGCAGATCCTGATCGGTTATTCCGCCGCTAAGGCCTTTGGAGCCAACCCGTATCTGGGTGCCGTCGTCGGTGGTGCGTTCATCAACTCCTCGCTGCAGAGCGCCTACACGGTTGCCTCCGAGGGCGTGCAGACCATGGTCAACGTCATCCCCGGTGTGTACAGCTTTGAGTGGGTCGGTTATCAAGGCCACGTTATCCCCATCGTCATCGCCTGCGCCATCCTCGCCTTCTTGGAGAAGCGCCTCCACAAGATCGTTCCCGAGATGTTCGACCTCTTTGTGACCCCGCTCGTCTCGGTGTTCGTGACCGTGCTCGTGACGCTCGTCGCCGTCGGCCCCATCTTCGTTTGGGCCGAGAACGCCATCCTCGGTCTGATCCAGGCCCTGCTGACCCTGCCCTTCGGCATCGGTTCCTTTATCGTCGGCCTGTTCTATGCCCCTACGGTCGTTACGGGTATCCACCAGATGTACACCGCCATCGACCTTGGCCAGCTCGCCCAGTACGGTGTGACCTACTGGCTGCCCATCGCCAGTGCCGCCAACATCGCCCAGGGTGGTGCCGCGCTCGCCGTTGCCTTTAAGACCAGCGATGCCAAGATCAAGGGTCTGGCGCTTCCTTCGGCCCTGTCCGCTTTCATGGGCATTACCGAGCCGGCCATCTTTGGTGTGAACCTGCGCTTCTTTAAGCCCTTCATCGCCGGCTGCATCGGCGGCGGTTGCGGTGCCTTGGTCTGCGCGCTCACCTCGCTGGCCGCCTCCGGCACGGGCGTTACGGGTATCTTTGGTATCCTGCTGTGCCTGGCCCAGCCCGTGCAGTACGCGATCATGTTTGCGGTCGCCGCGCTGGTTTCCTTTGCCGTCTCGTTCGTCCTGTACAAGGACGAGCCCAAGACTTCCGAGCAGGCCTAAGAGCTTTTGATTGAGGGGATGCCCGCGGGTTGTATGCTCGCGGGTGTTTCCCGCGTCTGGCGCCGATCTCTGGCGTCTTGTAACTTTCGATCCGTTAGGACTTTGATATGTCTAATGCCCTTGGTCGCGACCTTGCAAAGCTGGTCGCCGCTGTTGACGCCGCCGCCTCTGAGTGCGGTCATGGCGCGTATGGCCAGCGCTTCCACATTATGCCGCCGGCGGGCTGGCTCAACGACCCCAACGGTCTTTGCCAGGCGGGCGGCGTGTTCCATGCCTATTTTCAGTATGCGCCGTTTGATGTCGAGGGTGGCGTTAAGGTCTGGGGCCATGCGACGAGTCGCGATCTTATGACGTGGGACTACGTTGGCGCCCCACTGCTGCCCGACGAGCCATTCGATTGCCATGGTGTGTATTCGGGCTCCGCGCTTGCCGAGGACGGTCGCATTCGCGTGCTCTATACGGGCAACGTGAAGCTTTCCGATGCGGACGGCACGTACGACTACGTCAATACCGGCCGCCGCGCCGATACCGTCTATGTTGAGAGCGTTGATGGCCTTGCCGGTCGGGAGTTCAGCCAAAAGCGCGTGGTGCTGGCGTTCGATGATTATCCCGAGGATTTGACCTGCCACGTGCGTGACCCCAAGGTGTGGCGCGATGATGACGGGCGTTACCACATGGTGCTGGGCGCGCGTCGTCGCGTGGATGGGCCGCATGTCGATAGTCGATTTTGCGCCATGCACGGCGAGGGTGCCGGGCGCGATGTGGGCGAGATCCTGGTGTATGGCTCGGCCGATATGCTGAGCTGGGAGCTCGAAAGCCGCGTTTCCACGCCCGAGCGCTTTGGCTTTATGTGGGAGTGCCCGGGATACCTTGAGCTTGAGTCGGATGGCGGTGTACCGGCGAAGTGGCTGTCCTTCTCGCCCCAGGGTCTTGAGGGCGGTCGTTGGGACCGCGGCAATGTGTATGCCGCTGGCTACATGCCTGTATCGGGCGACATCACTGGTGGCAAGGACGCTTATGAGCTGGGCGAGTTCCGCCTGTGGGATGCCGGTTTTGACTTCTATGCGCCGCAGGAGTTTACGTCCGAGGATGGTCGCCACATTCTGATCGGCTGGATGGGCATGCCCGATGAGCCGACCTATGGCAACGCGCCCACCGTGGCGTGTGGCTGGCAGCACTGCATGACGGTGCCGCGTGAGCTTACAGCCGGCGCCGGCGGCGTGGTGCTGCAGCAGCCGGCTCGCGAGATCGAGCGCCATTATGCCTCGGTGCGTGTGGGGCAGGGCTCGTTGGAGGTTGCCGACGATACCTGCTTTGACGTTGTTGTTGACGGTGTCGATGGCGCGTTTACCGCGACCGTTGATGACGAGCTGAAGCTGGAGTTTGTGCCCGCCGAGGGCGAACTGCCCTCGCGCTTTGAGATGCGATTTACCGATGAGGGTCGCGCTTCTGCCGGCTGCGGTCGTACCGTGCGTTGGGAGCCCGTCGACGAGGTTCGTAACGTGCGCATTGTTGGCGATGTCTCGTCGGTCGAGGTGTTTGTGAATGATGGCGCGCTCGTGTTTTCGACGCGCATCTATCCCGAGGCCTATGGCGTGACCGTTGACGCTCCGGGCACGAGCGTGAACTATCACACGCTCAACATCTAAGCGATTCGTCGTATATCGGCGCTATACTGCAGCCGTTGCCCACGATGCGGGGAACACCCGCATCGTGGGTTTTTGTTTTGAAGGGACGGTGCCGTATGGGCGTACAGCAGCTAGAAGAGGCCTGGGCTTTGAGGGCCGGCGCGCGTGAGGCGCGGTTGCTTGCGGCCCCGCATGTGCCGGCAGCGCTGTCGCAGCTGGGGATTGTGCGTCCCGGTGACCGCCTAGTGGCCTTTGCGGATGACTTTGCCGATGCGTTTGCGCGCGGCTTTGATGGATGCGACGTGGCTATGGTGGAGGAGTCGTCGGTTGCGGCGTTTGCTGCTGCGTCCGATGGCTTTGATGCTTCGTTTGATGCCGAGGGGCCGCACCTGTGGTGGTTCGTCAACTCCATTGGCGGGTCCACAACCAGCAGCGCATGGGCCTCACGCTGGGTCGGGCGGCGCGTGAGGCCCATGCGCTGCTGGTTGTGGACAACACCGTGGCGTCAGCTTTTGGCTGCGATTCGCTGCGGCTGGGTTCTGCGCTGTCGCTCGAGGCGCTCGATCGCGTATGCGCCGGTGATGCTCCGCGCAAGTTGGTTGCCGTATCGGTCGCGCGCTCGCAGCTCAAGCGCCATCGTGTGGATGCCGCGGCCGAGTGCGCGCATACCCTGCTTGAGGGCTGTGGCTTGGCCAAGTTTGAATTGACTGCTGACGAGGCCGGTGTGCTGGAGCGGGGACTGGACTCGCTCGACGTCCGTATGCAGGCGCATTTCGACCGCGCCCGTGCGCTGGCCGAGTATCTGGCCGCCAACGAGATGGTGTGCAACGTGCGCTATCCCGGACTGAGCTCGCATCCCGACCATGCGGTTGCGACAGGAATCCTCGAGCACGGCTTTGGCCCGGCAGTTGAGTTTGACCTTATCGAGCGCAGTGCGGGTGATTTCTTCGATGCTTTGCCGGGGGAGTTTCGTACATCGCCCGCCGGCGGCGCAACGACGCGCCTCTCGGCCACGCGCGGCAAGCAGGGGAGCACCATCCGCCTCTTCGCCGGCACCGACAACCCCCTGGTCGTAGCGTCCGCCCTAGATAACGCCCTCCGCAACTAGCTAAATCATCCTCGACTCCATAAGTTGCGGTGAAATATGGATTGATTTACGGCTTTATCGGCATAAACAGTCCCTATTTCACCGCAACTTAGAGAGGGGGTTGCGTAGCTAAAAAGCCCCGTCCCAAATTGGCTACTCTTTGATGCTGGCGATGAGGTCGTCGGCTTTTGAGGCGATGACGTTGTTGATGTCGGCCTGCAGCTCCTCGTAGACCGCTATGGCTCGCTCGCCGGCGGGGGTCAGGGTGGACCCGCGGGCGCCGTCGCGCTCGATGAGCTTGCAGCCCAGCTGCCCTTCGGCTTCGTTCACAATGCGCCAGGCCTTGGAATACGCCATTCCCATGCTCTTGGCGGCGCGGTTGAGCGAGTGCTCGCGGGCGATACCCTGCAGCAGCAAGACGCAGCCGTGGCCGAACACGCCCGGCAGATCTTTGTCGCACGACTGAATGACCAGTTTTGCCGTCGTCTTGTACTCCATGCGCTCCACGTCTCTCCGCTAAAGTGTTTGCTGGGCAAACGCAAAGCCTGCGTCAAGCCCTCGTGTGCTCTTCTTAAATCATGCATTGTAGCAGTCAAAGTGCGTTAAGATACTTCCCCAGTATTGGGCGCCCAAGGTTGGGCTGGGTCCTACGAGGCCTGCAGCCGACCGGTCGCATGGAAAAAGGAGAAACATGGCTACGTTCTTTCCCGGTGAGTCCCACACGTTTTCGGAGTATCTGCTGGTCCCTGGTTACTCGTCCTCGCAGTGCATCCCCAATAACGTCTCTCTTAAGACGCCGCTGACCCGCTTTAAGCGCGGTGAGAAGCCGGCAATCACCCTGAACATCCCCATGGTTTCCGCTATCATGCAGTCCGTCTCGGGCGTCGACATGGGTGTCGCGCTCGCTACCGAGGGTGGCCTGTCCTTCATTTACGGTTCCCAGAGCGCCGAGTCCGAGGCCGCTATGGTCAAGGCCGTCAAGGATCACAAGGCCGGCTTCGTTCAGTCCGATTCCACGCTGACCCCCGACATGACCATGGAGCAGGTCATTGAGCTCAAGGAGAAGACCGGCCACTCCACCATGCCGGTTACCGACGACGGCACTCCCAAGGGTAAGCTCCTGGGCATCGTCACCAGCCGTGACTATCGCCCCAGTCGCGATGACCACCAGACGAAGGTCTCCGAGTTCATGACCCCGCGTGAGCAGCTCATCGTGGGCGACAAGAACATCAGCCTCAAGGTTGCCAACGACGTCATCTGGGACAACAAGCTCAACGCCCTGCCCATCGTCGACGACAACGATCACCTCATGGGCATCGTCTTCCGCAAGGACTACGACAGCCACAAGACCAACCCCAACGAGCTGCTCGATAACGACAAGCGCTACATGGTCGGCGCCGGTATCAACACCCGCGACTATGCCGAGCGCGTGCCGCTGCTCATCGAGGCCGGCGCCGATGTCCTGTGCATCGACTCCTCCGAGGGCTTCAGCGAGTGGCAGAAGCGCACCATCGAGTGGATTCGCGCCAACTACGGCGAGGACGTCAAGGTCGGTGCCGGTAACGTCGTCGACGCCGAGGGCTTCCGCTTCCTGGCAGACTGCGGTGCCGACTTCATCAAGGTCGGTATCGGCGGTGGCTCCATCTGCATCACCCGCGAGACCAAGGGTATTGGCCGTGGCCAGGCCACCGCGCTGATCGACGTCTGCCGCGCTCGTGACGAGTACTACGAGGAGACCGGCGTCTACGTGCCCGTGTGCTCCGACGGCGGTATCGTCTACGACTATCACATGACGCTCGCCCTTGCCATGGGTGCCGACTTTATGATGCTGGGCCGCTACTTCGCTCGCTTCGATGAGAGCCCGACCGAGCGCGTCAACGTGAACGGTCAGTACATGAAGGAGTACTGGGGCGAGGGTTCTGCACGTGCCCGCAACTGGCAGCGTTACGACCTGGGCGGCGCCGCGAAGCTCAGCTTCGTCGAGGGCGTCGACTCTTACGTTCCCTATGCCGGCTCCCTCAAGGACGGCGTGGGCGGCACGCTCTACAAGGTCAAGTCCACGATGTGCAACTGCGGTGCCCTCTCGATCCCCGAGCTCCAGGAAAAGGCACGCCTGACGCTGGTCAGCTCCACCTCCATCGTCGAAGGCGGCGCCCACGACGTAGTCGTCAAGGACTCCCAGCAAAGCGTCAGCTACCGCTAAGCGGCTTTCCCAAGCACCGCACCTTGCCGTTCAAACCGTCGCTCGCGTACCAAAATACGCATCGCTCCTCTTTCACGGCAATCTGCGGCACCTGGAAAACCCGACCATGCTTGGGCTGGTAACAATTAGCGGTTGATTCACAACCACGTTATTTAGATAAAGCGAGATGCCTGCAAGTCGCAGGCATCTCGCTTGTCGTATTTGCTATCATCATGCGAGTTAACGATGTGGCGGGGCGTTCTTACCTTTGCTCGCCGCAAGTTCCGCACGCAAAGAAGAGCACTAAATGTGCTCTTCGTCTTGCGCAGGACTGTCCGCAGCAGCGAGCAAAGGTAAGAACGCCCCGCCCCAACCGAGATAACAAAGGAGCTGATATGTGCGATTGCACAGATCATAAGGACGAGATTCCTGCCTACGACGCGCAGGCCATTGAGTCCCGGTGGATGAAGGCCTGGGAGGACTCCAACCTCTTTGCCGTCGACACCGACGACAGCAAGCCCAAGAAGTACGTGCTCGAGATGTTCCCGTATCCGTCGGGCGACCTGCACATGGGCCACGCTCGCAACTATACCATCGGCGATGCCATGGCCCGTCAGGCCCGCATGCGCGGCTACGACGTGCTGCACCCCATCGGCTTTGACGCCTTTGGCCTGCCTGCCGAGAACGCCGCTATCAAGCACAACACGCAGGCTGCTGCCTGGACGTATAAGAACATGGACCAGGCGCTCACCACGATGAAGCGCATGGGCTTCTCCTACGATCTGGATCGCATGGTCAAGACCTGCAGTCCCGACTACTACCGCTGGGGTCAGTGGATCTTTGAAAAGATGTGGGAAAAGGGCCTGGTCTACCGCAAGAAGAACCCGGTCAACTGGTGCCCCAACTGCAAGACCGTTCTGGCCAACGAGCAGGTCACCGAGGGTAAGTGCTGGCGCTGCGGCACCGAGCCCGAGAAGCGCGACCTTGAGCAGTGGTACTACAAGATTACCGAGTACTCTCAGGAGCTGCTCGACGACCTGGAGAAGCTCCCCGGCTGGCCCGAGCGCGTCAAGCAGATGCAGGCCAACTGGATCGGTCGCTCCGAGGGCGCCGAGGTCGACTTTACCCTGTGCGACCGGGATGGCGAGCCCATCGAGGGCGACGAGGGCAAGATCACCGTCTTTACCACGCGTGCCGATACGCTCTTTGGCGTTTCCTTCTTTGTCCTGGCTCCCGAGTACGCCCGTCTGCACGAGCTCGTCGAGGGCACGGAGTACGAGGAAGCCGTGACCAAGATCGTCGAGGACTCCAAGCATATCTCTGCCGTCGAGCGTGCCCAGGGCACCATCGAGAAGCACGGCGCTTTTACCGGCCGCTACGTGGTGAACCCCGTGAACGGCGAGAAGGTCCCCGTGTGGGTTGCCGATTATGTCGTTGCCGACTACGGTACCGGTGCCGTCATGGCCGTTCCCTGTGGCGACCAGCGCGACTTTGAGTTTGCCCGTAAGTACGACCTGCCGATCGTGCCGATCATCCTGGACGATGACGATCGCGCTGCCATCGAGGCCAGCGGCGAGACCATCGATACCTTCCATGCCGAGACCGTCGACTGGGATTGCGCCCACGCTGCCGAGGGCACGCTCGTCCAGTCCGGCAAGTACACCGGCATGCGCGGCGGTAAGCACTCCGAGGGCGAGGCTGCGATCGTGGCTGACCTCGAGGCCATGGGCTGCGGTCGTCGCAAGGTCGAGTTCCGTCTGCGCGACTGGCTCATCAGCCGCCAGCGCTATTGGGGCAACCCCATCCCGGCCATCCACTGCGAGCACTGCGGCATCGTTCCCGTGCCCGAGGACCAGTTGCCGGTGACGCTGCCCGAGAACCTTGACCTGGGCGCCGGCGAGACCCTCGCCGAGTGCAAGGAGTTCTACGAGACCACCTGCCCGGTCTGCGGCCGTCCGGCCAAGCGCGAGACCGATACCATGGACACCTTCACCTGCTCCAGCTGGTATTACCTGCGCTATACCGATCCGCACAACACCGAGCTGCCTTTCTCCCGCGAGGCTGCCGACCGTTGGATGCCCGTCGATAACTACATTGGCGGCATCGAGCACGCCATTCTGCACCTGCTCTACAGCCGTTTCTTTACCAAGGCGCTGCGCGACCTGGGCCTGCTGAGTGTGGACGAGCCCTTCACCAACCTGCTGTGCCAGGGCATGGTCAAGGACGAGAACGGCGACACCATGTCCAAGTCCAAGGGCAATGTCGTGCCCCCGAGCTCGGTCATCGAGCCCTACGGCGCCGACACCATGCGTCTGGCGATCCTGTTTATCGCTCCGCCCGAGAAGGACTTCGACTGGGATCCCAAGGCCGTTGAGGGCGCCAACCGCTTCATCAAGCGCGCCTGGCGTATCGTGTGGCAGCTCGTCCAGTCCGGTGACGCCAACTTGGCCTTCGACAAGTCCGCGCTCGACGAGGTTGCGATGAAGCTCTATCGCGAGCGTCACCGCACCATCGCCAAGTGCACCGAGGACTTCGACCGCGGCCAGTTCAACACCGCCATCTCGGCCGTCATGGAGCTCGTCAACGCGGCGAGCGCCTACCTCAACGCCACCGAGGGTACCGCCCGCGACAAGGCTTTGTGCTACGGCGTGGCCAAGGATATCGTGAGCGTCCTTGCCCCCATCTGCCCGTTCTGGGCCGACGAGCTGTGGCACGAGGCGCTCGGCTGCGAGGGCAACGCCTACACCGCCGCCTGGCCCGAGTTCGACCTGGCCGAGTCCGTTGAGGACACGGTGCAGATCGTGGTCCAGGTGCTCGGCAAGGTCCGCGGCCGCGTCGACGTGGCCCGCGATGCCTCCAACGAGGAAATGCAGGCTGCCGCCGAGGCCGCTGTCGCCAAGTGGCTCGAGGGCAAGACGGTCGTCAAGGCCATCTGTGTGCCCGGCAAGCTGGTTAACCTGGTGGTCAAGTAAGCGCTGCGCGCATAGTTGACATAAAAAGCGAGGGACGATTCCACAGGGAGTCGCCCCTCTTTTTGGTTATGGATACTTGCGACAACACCCAATTATCCATTTCTTGTGGAGAACCTGTGCTCACGCTGACCTGCGGGTTTGTGTTGTGGTTGCACGTTTGTGCAGGTATTGGTATAGTTTGCTTGCAAATGAAGTAGTAATTGAAAGAAGTGGGGTTTCGGCCCCGCTTCTTTTTTGTATGGATGGAGGTGCCGCAATGGTCAAGACCAAGACCGAGCAGGCGATCATCGACGCGCTCGAGGCCGTTGCTCCCCAGCACGATGTCGACATCGTCGACGTTGAGCTCGTGGGTGCCACCAAGGCCCCCTGCGTGCGTGTGCGTATCGAGGGTGCCGAGGGTCAGAGCCTGTCGCTCAACGACGTCACGGCCAACACCAAATGGGTCGGCGATGTGATTGAGGAGCTCGACCCCATCTCTTCGAGCTATACGCTCGAGGTGTCGAGCCCGGGTATGGCGCGCCCGCTGCGCCGCCCGCGTGACTTTGCCCGTTTTGTGGGCGAGAACTGCGAGCTCACCTCCACCGCCACCGAGGGCCGTCGCAAGTACGCCGGCAAGATTGCCGCCGCCACCGAGACGAACGTTACCCTCGAGCTTGAGGACGGCGAGTCCGTTACCCTCGATTTCTCTGATGTTAAAAAGTGCAAGTTGAAGCCCACCTATGACTTCAAGCCCGCGAAGGAAGGAAAGTAAGATGGCAGCATCCGACATGATGTCCGCCCTGATGGAGCTTTGCCAGGAGAGGCACATCGACCAGCTCTACCTGATCGACCGCCTGGAGCAGTCGCTCGCCAAGAGCTACGCCGAGATCCTGCATCTTGAGTGGGGCGCCAAGGTGACCATCGATCGCACCACCGGCAAGATCTACGTCTACCGTCTGGAGCCGATCGACGATTCCATGGACGAGGAGGGCAACTTCACCGAGTTCGAGGAGATCGACGTCACCCCCAAGAACACGAGCCGCATCGCCGCCCAGCACGCCAAGGCCGAGATCAACGCCATCGTGCGCAACTCCGCCCGCGAGCAGATCTACGAGGAGTTCTCCGGACGTATCGGTGACCTCATCAGCGGTACCGTGCTGCAGTCCACGCCCGACTTCACGATCGTCAAGATCCGCGATGGCGTCGAGGCCGAGCTGCCGCATTTTGACCAGCGCCGTTACGAGAACGAGCGCAACGAGCGTCCGATGGGCGAGCGCTATCTGCACAACCAGCACATCAAGGCCGTGATCATCGACGTCCGCGACCCCAATTCCAACCTGCAGCCGGTTCGCGGCGAGCACAGCCGTCCGCCGATCGTCATCTCCCGCACCCACCCCGAGCTCATGCGTCGTCTGTTTGAGCAGGAGGTGCCCGAGATTTATGAGGGCACCGTCCAGATCAAGTCGATCGCCCGCGAGCCCGGCCAGCGCTCCAAGGTCGCCGTCCACTCGCTCGACGACCGCCTGGATCCCGTGGGCGCCTGCGTCGGCCCCAAGGGCAGCCGTGTCCGCGCTGTCGTGGGCGAGCTCCGCGGCGAGCGCGTCGATGTCATCCTGTGGGATGCCGATCCGGCCGTCTACGTCGCCAACGCCCTGTCGCCCGCCAAGGTCACCCGCGTCCTCATCGACGAGGAGAAGGCCTATGCCGGCGTCATCGTGCCCGACGACCAGCTTTCGCTCGCCATCGGCAAGGAGGGCCAGAACGCCCGCCTCGCCGCTCGCCTGACCGGCTGGCACATCGACATCAAGTCCGAGACCCTTGCCGCCGACATCCTCAAGAACGTTCCCGTTCACGAGGAGCCCGCCGCCGACCTGATCGGTGACGAGGAGGACGACGACGTCCGTCGCTGCGAGTACGTGTCCGAGGACGGCATCCAGTGCCGTAACCAGGCCCGTCCCGGCTCCCGTTTCTGCGGTGTCCACGACACCGACGCCTTCGATGATGCGGAGGACCTGATCTAGCGCGCGGTCGCGCCGGGCAGGTCCCGGTGCATCTCCCACGCTCGTTCAGTCTCTAGGCACCCAAGGTGCCAGAAAGGGTAGGTGAAGTCATATGGCAAAAGTCCGTGTGTCCACCCTGGCCAAAGAGTTCGGCATGACCTCCAAGGAACTGATGGGTCATCTCGCCGAAATGAAGATTCCCGCTAAGTCCGCTTCCTCCGCCCTGGAGGACGCTTACGTCGCCATGGTCCGCAAGCAGCTCGCCCCGGTGATCGAGGCCCGCGCCCAAGAAGTCGAGGCCGCCAAGCAGGCCGAGGAGGAGGCAGCCGCCGCCGAGGAGGCAGCGCGCGCTGCCGAGGCCGAGCGCGAGCGCATCGCCGCCGAGAAGGCACGCGAGGAGGAGCGCCGCCAGTTCGCCGCCGCCCAGGCTGCCGAGGAGGCCGCCCGTGCCGAGGCCGAGGCCAAGAAGAAGGCCGAGCAGGAGCGCCTTGCCCGCGAGAAGGAGGAGGCTGCCCGCGAGGCCCAGCGCCGCGCCGTCCCCGCTTCCGACTCCGGTTCGCGCTTCCGCTCGCTGCTCGACCAGATCGCCGCACAGGAGACCGTGCTCAAGGAGAAGAAGGACGCCGAGGCGAAGGCCAAGGCCGAGCGCGCCTCCGAGCGCGGCAACCGTCGTGGCGGCAACAACGACCGTCGCGGTGGCCGTCGTAACGATCGCAACGCCTCCGACAACAACTCCGATCGCAACGCCTCCGAGAGCCGTCCGCACAGCCATCGCACCAACGCCAGCAACAACGTCGCTGCCGGCATGGACTTCCCCAACCCCGACAAGCAGGGCAAGGGCAAGAAGCGCAAGGGCGGTCACGGCAACGATGAGGACCACTACAGCCGCATGGCGCGTGAGGCCGAGGAGTACAGCCGCGAGAAGGTGCTCGAGGAGGCCCGCGCCGCCGTCGAGGAGGCCTCTCGCGAGTCCACCGGTCGCCGCAAGAAGCGCAAGGAGAAGCGCGAGCGCGAGGCTGCTAAGGCTCAGGAGGAGCGCAAGATTGAGGAGGCGCTGGCCCAGGGCGTGAACCCCGAGGACCTCGACGCCATCAAGGTCTCCCAGGGCGTTACCGTCCAGGAGCTCGCCGAGGCGCTCGACGTTCCGGCCAACGACATCATCAAGCGCCTGTTCCTGCTAGGCACGCCGCTCACCATGACGCAGTCCATGTCCGACGACCTCGTCGAGCTCGTTGCCGACGACCTTGGCCGTCAGATCAAGATCATCACCCCCGAGGAGGAGAACACCTTCTCGTTCTACGACGATCCCGCCGACCTTAAGCCCCGCGCCCCGGTCGTCACCGTCATGGGTCACGTCGACCACGGCAAGACGAGCCTGCTCGACGCCATTCGTCACACCGGCGTCGCTGCCGGCGAGGCGGGCGGCATTACCCAGGCCATCGGCGCTTCGCAGGTCATGATCAACGACCGCAAGATCACCTTCATCGATACCCCGGGCCACGCCACCTTTACGGCCATGCGTGCCCGCGGCGCCAAGGTGACCGACATCGTCATCCTGATCGTGGCTGCCGACGACGGCGTCATGCCTCAGACCATCGAGTCGATCAACCACGCCAAGGCCGCCGGCGTACCCATCGTCGTCGCCGTCAACAAGATCGATAAGCCGGGCGCTAACCCCGACCGCGTGCGCCAGGAGCTCACCGAGTACGGCATCATCCCCGAGGAGTGGGGCGGACAGAACATGTTCGTCAATATCTCGGCCAAGCAGAAGATCGGTATCGACGACCTGCTCGAGACCGTGCTGCTCCAGGCCGACGTGCTCGAGCTCAAGGCCAACCCCGACACCTTTGCCTCCGGTAACGTCCTCGAGGCTAAGCTCGACAAGGGCCGCGGTTCGGTCGCTACCGTGCTGGTGACCCGCGGTACCCTGCACGTGGGCGATACGCTGGTCGCCGGCCTTACCTACGGCCGCGTCCGCGCCATGCTCGATCCCAAGGGCAACGCCGTCACCGAGGCCGGTCCCTCCGACGCCGTCGAGATCCTGGGTCTGCAATCCGTGCCCAACGCCGGCGACGAGTTCCGTGTGTTCGAGGACGAGCGCGAGGCTCGCGCCCTGGCCGATGAGCGTTCGCTCAAGGCCCGTATCGAGGAGCAGAGCCGCGTGAAGCACGTCACGCTCGAGAACCTCTTCGAGACCATCGCCGACGCCGAGGTCAAGGAGCTCAACCTGATCATCAAGGCCGACGTCCAGGGTTCCATCGAGGCCCTTCAGGACTCGCTCGACAAGATGGATCAGTCCGAGGTCCGCATCAACACGATCCACTCCGCCGTCGGTGCCATCAACGAGACCGACGTCGTCTTGGCCGACGCCTCCAACGCCATCATCATCGGCTTTGGCGTGCGTCCCGACGGCAAGGCCCGCTCCGCCGCCGAGCGCGAGGGCGTCGAGATCCGTTGCTACGACGTCATCTACAAGTGCCTCGAAGAGCTCGACGCTGCCCGTATCGGCATGCTCAAGCCCACCGAGGTCGAGGTCTCCACGGGTACCGCGACCGTCCTGGACACCTTCAAGGTGCCCAAAGTCGGCATCGCCGCCGGTGTCCGCGTCGAGGAGGGCGAGATCGCCGCGACCGATTCCGTGCGCCTGGTGCGTGACCGCATCGTGGTCTTCAACGGCAAGATTGCCTCGATGCGCCACTACAAGGACGAGGCCAAGAGCCTCAAGAGCGGTTCCGAGGGCGGCATTGGCCTGGAGAACTTCCAGGACATCAAGCCCGGCGACCAGATCGAGGGTTACCGCATCGACCAGGTTGCCCGTACCGAGTAGGGGGTAGCGCTATGAAGCAAACGCAGGCAACCCGCCGTCTGGGCGAGCAGCTTCGCGAGAAGCTCGGTTATATCCTGCTCTTTGAGGTTTCCGATCCGCGTCTCGACCTGGTCACCCTGACCGCGGTCGAGGTCGCGGTGGACCGTTCGTTCGCGCGCGTGTACGTGTCGTGCGACGCGAGCCGCTACGACGAGGTCATGGAGGCGCTCGCCAGCGCCAAGGGCCGCATCCGTAGCCTGTTGGCCCGCTCGCTCGATTGGCGCGTCACGCCCGAGCTCGATTTTCGCATCGATCGCTCGACCGATGAGGCCGAGCGCATCACGCGCGCGCTGGAAAACGTTCCCGCCACGCTTGCGATCGAAAAGGACGAGGACGGCTATCCCATAGCGGATGCCGCCCAGGAGGCAGCTTTAGATGAGTAATTCCGCCGACCTCGCATCGTGCGAGTCTGCAGATATTCAGCGACGCATCCTCGAGCTCATCGAGGGTGCGTCCTCCATTGCGATTTCGGGACATACGTCTCCCGATGGTGACGCCCTGGGCTCCGTGCTGGGTCTGGGCTTATCGCTTATTAAGTTTTTCCCCAACAAGGACATTGCCCTGCTGCTGGCAGACGATGACCCGGTTCCGCGCATCTACCGCTTTATGGAGGGCGCCGACCGTCTGGTGCCGGCATCTGCGTATACCGGCAATCCGGACCTTTTCATCTCGGTGGACGTGCCGGTCGTCGAGCGTCTGAACAACTCCGCCGAGGTACTCCGCCGCTCGTCGCATGTGGTGTGCTTCGATCACCATCCGGCGCGCGAGGAATTTGCCGAACTGAGCCTGAGGCGCGTCGACGCCGCGGCCTGCGCCATGATCATCGACCGCTTTTTGGATAATTGCGGCATTGTGGCTCGCAATGGTGTCGCGACCTGCCTGCTGTGCGGCCTGGTGACCGATACCGGTCGTTTTCAGTACCAAAACGCCGATGCCGCTGCGTTCCATGCCGCCTCGCGCCTGGTCGCGCACGGTGCCGATCCGGCGCGCGTTGCGCTCGAGGTCTACCAGAGCATGCGCGTAGAGTTCCTGCATCTCAAGTCCATCGTTATGGGCCGCATCAAGACGGTGGCGCACGGTCGCGTGGCATATAGTTATGCGTACCAGAGCGACCTCGAGGCCTGCGGCGTCACTTCGGATGAGTGCGACGGCCTGGTCGATGTGGTGCGTTCGGTTATGGGCGTGGAGGTCTGCCTGTTCCTGAAGGGCATTGAGGGCGATACCAAGGTACGCGGCAACCTGCGCTCCAAGGGTGACCTCGATGTGTCCGAGATCGCTGCCAACTTCGGCGGTGGCGGGCATCATGCCGCCGCCGGTTTTTCCAACAACGGAACGATTCGCGAGACGCTCGCCGTGGCACTTCCCATGCTGGCCGAGCTGGTAGGGGAGGATCCCGCTTCGGTGACCGTCGAGCTCTAACATTTTGGATGGTACATGGCTCGTCGTACGCCTTCTCAATTGAATATGCTGCTCGCCGTCGATAAGCCGGTGGGCTGTACGTCCCACGACGTGGTATCGCAGTGCCGACGCGCCCTCCATGAGCGACGCGTCGGCCATGCCGGTACGCTCGACCCCATGGCCTCGGGTGTCATGGTGGTGGGCGTGGGCCAGGCGACCCGTCTGCTGGGCATGCTAACCCTCGATACCAAAAGTTATGTCGCCGACATCTCGTTTGGCGTCGAGACCAATACCGATGACGCGGAGGGCGAGGCCGTCCGCACGGTGCCCGTTGCCCCCGAGCTGCGCGATCTCGCTTACGCCCGTGGACAGCTGGCCGCTATGCTTGGCTCGCAGATGCAGGTGCCGCCAGCGTTTTCGGCCATCTCGGTCAATGGCGTTCGCGCCTATAAGAGTGCTCGCGAGGGCAACGCGGTAGACTTGCCTCCGCGCCCCGTCGAGGTCTATGCCGCCGACCTGATCGCCGTGAGCGGCGAGGGCGATACGTGCGTCTGGACCGTGGCGTTTTCGGTAAGCAAGGGCACCTACATTCGCGCGCTCGCTCGCGATCTGGGTCGCGCCTGCGATAGTGCTGCGCATATTTCCGCGCTGCGTCGTACGGCCTCCGGCGTGGTTTCCATTGGCGCCTGTCATGCGGTAGAGGAGCTCTCTGCCGAGTCCGCTGCCGGTTTCGCTCTGGATCCCATCGCCGCCCTTGGTGCCACGCGTGTCGATTTGCCGGGAAATCTTGCAGACGACCTGCTTTGTGGTCGCCGCATTCCCATTGAACGTGCGCTTGCGGACTTCGATACGGCGAAGGCGCCGTTCGCGCTCGTGCTCGATGGGGGATTGAAGGCGCTCGCCCGTATCGAGGGCGGCCGCTTTGTTATGGAGCACGTCTTTCCGCAGGCGATCGGCGGTGTTCGATGATGCTGGCGCCCCGCGAGCTCGCGCGTATCTTTTTCGCGGGTGAGTTGGATGAGGCCCGTATCGTTTCTGCCGATGCATTTGATGAGTGCGAGTTCTTGGGTGCCGCGTCGATCGCCATTGGCGTGTTTGATGGCGTGCATCGTGGGCACCAAGAGCTGATCGAAGCGGTTATTCGCGATGCACATGATCGCGGCAGCAAAGCGGTCGTGGTCACCTTCGATCCTGATCCGGACGTCGTGGTGAGTCCGTCGCCCGCCCAAAAATTGATGACGACGACCGACCGCCTGCATGCCCTGGCTCAAACCGGGGTCGATGCGGTGGTGGCCGTTCCCTTCACGCCTGCGGTGGCGGCTCTCGACCATGCGGGCTTTCTTAAGCTGCTGTCGCGCGTCGTCGATATCCGTTCGATTCGCGTGGGTAGCGATTTTAGGCTGGGTCGCGGCGGCGCCTCGGGCGTTGGCGAGATGCAGGCGTGGGGAGCCACGCGCGGTGTAGACGTCTTTGGTCACGAGCTGCTGTGCGTCGACGGGAAGACGATCTGCGCCACCCGTATTCGCCAGGAGCTCCGCCAGGGTCATGTTGAGCTTGCCGCTGAGCTGCTCGGCCGCCCGTATATGCTGCGAGGTATTGTTGCCGGCGGTCGTCACCAGGGCTCCGACATGGGTTTTCCTACGGCAAATATTCAGGTGCCTGAGGGTATTCAGGTGCCTGCCGATGGTGTCTACGAGGGTCTTGTTCTGGTCGACGATACCGTATGGCCTGCCGCCGTCAACGTGGGCCTGCCGCCGACGTATGCCGACGATGCCTCCTCGGCGCATCTCGAGGCCAACTTGATCGGGTATGCGGGCGACCTGTACGGCGCCTCGGTGTCGCTGGCGTTTACGCGCTGGCTGCGCCCGTCGCGCGTGTTCGATTCGCTGGACGAGCTTATCGCGACCGTCGAGGGTAATATTGACGATATCCGTCATCATTTGGGTGAGCAGGGGGTGAGCATCCGTGATTAGCGATGAGGAAAAAGACCAGGTGCGCGCTGCGTCCGACCTGGTTGCCATCGTGCAGGAAACGGTTGAGCTTAAGCCCCGCGGCCATGAGTTTTGGGGCTGCTGTCCCTTCCATGGCGAAAAGACCCCGTCGTTTCACATTATCCCTGCTACGCAGGTGTGGCACTGCTTTGGCTGTGGCGAGGGCGGCGACGTCTTCACCTACATTATGAAGCGCGAGAACCTGAGCTTTCCCGAGTCGATTCGCTACTTGGCCGACCGTGCCGGCATTGAGCTGCACGATACCGGCGCTTATCGCGAGCGCGGCACCAAGCGCGCCCGCATCTATGACCTGTGTGCCGAAACCGCCCAGTTCTACCACACCATGCTCATGCGCGGTAAGGACAGCCGTCCGCGCGAGTATTTCGCAAGCCGCGGTATGGGCGGCGACGTCTGCCGCCGCTACTGCCTGGGCTTTGCTCCGGGTCGCAACGCGCTGGTGTCGCATCTGTCGCAGGCGGGCTTTACCCCACAGGAGATGATCGACGCCAACGTGGCCGTGAGCCGTGGGCGCGGGCAGCTTGCCGACCGTTTTTACGACCGCGTGATGTTTCCCATCTTTGACGAGCAGGGTCATAACATCGCCTTTGGCGGGCGCATTATGGGCGACGGACAGCCTAAGTACCTCAACACCGCCGAGACGAGCGTGTTCCATAAAAAGCGAAACCTCTACGGCTTTAACTGGGCCAAGGAGTTTATCGTCGCGCAGGATACCGCCATTGTGGTGGAGGGATATACCGACTGCATCGCCTGCTGGGAGGCGGGGATTAAAAACGTCGTCGCCACGCTGGGCACGGCGCTGACGGAACATCATGTTAAGACGCTCACCCGCTTTGCCAAGCGCATCGTGTATATGTTCGATGGCGACGCGGCCGGTCAAAAGGCCGCGCGCCGCGCGATTCAGTTTATCGAGCAGGATTCGATGGACCTGCGCTGCGTGGTGCTTCCCGACGGCAACGACCCCATGGAGTTCATCACGGCGCATGGCGGCGAGGCACTGCAGGTACGTATCGACGCCGCCGAACCCCTCATGGACTTTGTGTACCGCTCACTGCAGGAGTCGAGCGACATTACCACGCCGGGCGGTCGTGCCAAAGCGCTTGAGGACGCGCTGACGCTCATCTATCCGCTGCGCGATAGCTACATGATCGATACGTACTTTATCCAGATTGCCGACCTGCTGGGGTTGGACTTGGACACGGTGCGTTCGAGCTCGGGCCGCGTGTTTCGCGATGTTGCCAAGCGCGAGGATGCCGAGCGTCGTCGCGAGCAGAACTACGAGCGCCAGCGGGCGCAGGCCGAGCGTGCAGGCAGCACGGGCGGTCGGGCGTTCGGTTCACAAGGGACTTCTCGCGGTGCCTGGGCGTCGGGGGCGACACCGGCGGTGTCCACGCCGGTCGAGGAAGAACCGTACGACTATGTTCCGCTCGAGGCCTACGGGGCCGCGCCGGTCGAGGTCGTCGACGATATGCCGCCGATCGATGTGCCGGTTGGTGTGGATGGCGCGGCGCCGGTTGCCGATGCAACGGACGCGTCCGCGGCATCGACGATGCCGATCGTGCTGACCGACCTGGAGCGAAAGTCTTTGGCGGGGGAGCGCGAGCTGCTGACGATGCTCACGAGCTACCCCGACCTCTTCCGCACGTATGCCGACCGCATCTGCTCGATCGAGTGGGTGGATCCGCGCCACGAGTCCATCGCGTGGGCCGTGCTCGCGACGCCGCCGGGCACCGATCCCACGGCGTGCATGGATGCGGCGCGCGCGGTGTGTCCCGAGGCAGCGTCGCTTGTCAGCGCCGGGCGCATTTCGTCGACGAGCAAGCACCCCACCGAGACGAACATCGTGTTTATGCTCGATACCCTCGAGCTCTACACCATCAAACGTCGTATGCGCGCCGCACAGGCCAAGCTACGTCAGGACCGGTCGCTCGACGACGAGGCGCGCCGTGTGCTGACGATGCAGGCGATGCAAGATTCTCAGCGCCAGCGCGAGCTCCAAAAGTCGATCGGCGGCGTGGCAGACCCGTTCCGTTTGATCGGTTTGGACACGACGGGCGCCGACCAAGCCTAGATGTTGTGGTCAACCAGCGTATTTACGCCTATATCCAGTCTGAATTTTGGGTATAGAAGTCTATGTGTGTGCTAAAGTAATGAGTCCTGTGGACTATGAAGGGAGAATCTGTGCCAAAAAAGAGTGAGAGCACGGGTACTGGGCTGGAATCTTACGTTGCAAAGCTCATGGGCAACGGCTCAAACAGGACTTCGGTAACCGAGGACGAGATTCAGGTCGCCCTGAAGGATATCGATGTTACTGATGAGCAGCTCAACGCGGTGTATTCCGCGCTGCGCAACAGCGGCATCCAGATTATCTCCGCGAGCGGAAACGACGACGCCCCGATGGACGTCGACGATGACGATAACGATACCGATGATTTTGACGATGGCGAGCACGATTCCGGCTCGCTTGACGATCACGAGCTTAAGATGGCCCGCCAGGCCGACGCCGAGATGGGCTCTTCCAAGAGCAAGAAGAAGCGCACCGTGCGCACGTCCCGTTCGCGTTCGCGCGTGCGCGGCATCGATGCCTCCACGGTGATGCTGACCGGCGACCCGGTTCGTATGTACCTCAAGGAGATCGGTAAGGTCGACCTGCTGACCGCATCTGAAGAGGTCGATCTGGCCATGAAGATCGAGGCCGGTCTCGAGGCTACCGAGAAGCTCGAGGCTGCCGATGCAGGCGAGATTGAACTCACACGCTCCGAGATGCGTCGACTTACGCGTATTGAGAATGTTGGTCTTGAGGCCAAGCAGGCGCTCATCAGCGCAAACCTGCGTCTGGTCGTCTCCATCGCCAAGCGCTATGTCGGCCGTGGCATGCTGTTCCTGGATCTGATTCAGGAGGGCAACCTCGGTCTGATCCGCGCCGTCGAGAAGTTCGACTACCAGAAGGGCTTTAAGTTCTCCACGTACGCCACGTGGTGGATCCGTCAGGCCATTACGCGCGCTATTGCCGACCAGGCCCGTACCATCCGTATTCCCGTGCACATGGTCGAGACCATCAACAAGCTCGTCCGCGTGCAACGCCAGCTCCTCCAGGATCTGGGTCGCGACCCGACCCCTGAGGAGATCGGTGCTGAGATGGACATGAGTGCCGACCGCGTCCGCGAGATCCAGAAGATTTCGCAGGAGCCTGTGTCGCTCGAGACCCCGATCGGTGAGGAAGAGGATTCCCAGCTGGGCGACTTCATCGAGGACTCCCAGGCTATCGTTCCGCCCGATGCCGCCAGCTTCTCCATGCTGCAGGAGCAGCTCACCCAGGTGCTCGATTCGCTTGCCGATCGTGAGCGCAAGGTTATCGAGCTGCGCTTTGGTCTCGTTGACGGACATCCTCGCACGCTCGAGGAAGTCGGTCGCGAGTTTGGCGTCACGCGCGAGCGTATCCGCCAGATCGAGTCCAAGACCCTGGCCAAGCTCCGTCACCCGAGCCGTTCCAGCAAACTGAAAGACTATATCGAGTCTTAGGAGTTACGGCGTTTTACCAAACGCCGTAACTGGCCGACGCTGCGCGGGCACCAGAGCGACAACTTGTCATTCAAAGAGGACGGCATGACCAGAAGGTCTATGCCGTCCTCTTTTCATGCCAATTTGTTCGCTCTGGTGCCCGCTCGCTGGCATTGTCAAAACATCGGCGTTTCCGTTGCCGGTGCCGGCAATTAGGCCGTCCCCAAGGGATCATGGCAAGAAAATTTCTTAAAAAAGTTCTTGCCCTTCGCCCAATCGTCCGTATAATAAACTTCGTTGCTTGAGAGCACGCACCTATTCCTCGGTAGCTCAATGGTAGAGCACGCGGCTGTTAACCGCGCTGTTGTAGGTTCGAGTCCTACCCGGGGAGCCAGAATTTCTCAGCCCATTTCGCTGGGCTTTTAAATTCCTCGGTAGCTCAATGGTAGAGCACGCGGCTGTTAACCGCGCTGTTGTAGGTTCGAGTCCTACCCGGGGAGCCAGGTTGTAAAACCCGTCGCTTATGCGGCGGGTTTTTTCATGCCGCGATCGCCGGTGGCGAACGTTACCGTATCAACATTTCGTGTCGAGGATGTAATCCCTCGACCCACCACCTCAACATGGCGCTGTCGTTGTAAACTATTGGAATGATTGCTCCCACGACATGGTGCCGCGAGTACCAGAAAAGGAGATTCTTGTGTCTGAGACCATTAACGGCAGCCTGAGCGTCTCGAACGACGTTATTGCCGATATTGCCGGTTATGCCGCGATGACGTGCTACGGCGTCGTCGGTATGGCTGAACAGCTGCAGGGCGCCGAGAGCGTGCGCCTGCTTGCCGGCCAGCGCCTCCGCAAGGGCGTGCTTGTTTCCGCCGACGAGAACGGCCTCACGGTCGACCTTCACGTCGTGCTCGAGAACGGCGTCAACATGAAGTCCGTCTGCCACAATCTTTCGAGCTCCGTCGCCTTCACCCTGCAGGAGATCGCCCAGATCGATCCCGCCAGCCTTAAGATCGGCATTCACATCGACGCGCTCAAGAGCCGTCTGAACTAGCATCCGAATACGGAGATTTCACCACTCATGATTGCAAAGACCATTCGCACCTGTTTTCCGATCGCTGCGGCTGCCGTTTCCGAAAAGGCCGAGGAGATCAACAAGCTCAACGTCTTCCCCGTGCCCGACGGTGACACTGGCACCAACATGTCGCTCACGCTCGCCTCGGTGACCAAGGAGCTCTCCGCTCTTCCTGCCGACGCCGACATGGAGGCCATCGCCGGCGCCATCACCCACGGCTCCCTGATGGGCGCTCGCGGCAACTCCGGTGTCATCACCTCGCAGATCCTGCGCGGTGTGGCCGAGGGTCTCGTTTCTGCCGATGAGCCCATTACGTCCGCCAACATCGCCTATGCGTTCCGCCGAGCCGTCAAGGTCGCCTTCCAGGCCGTCCGCAAGCCCATCGAGGGCACGATCCTCACGGTGCTGCGCGATGTCTCGACCAAGGCCGACGAGTGCGAGAAGAAGAAGTTCTCGGCGGAGGACGCGCTCGACGCTATCGTCGTCGAGGCCTACCAGTCCGTCGCCCGCACGCCCGACCTGCTGCCCGTTCTGAAGGAGAACGGCGTGGTTGACTCCGGCGCCTTCGGCTTTGCTATTTTCCTTGAGAACTTTGTTGCCGCCGCGCTTGGCCGCAGCACCGTGGTCGAGGATTTCTCCGCCACGTTTGATTCCGCCGGCTCTGCCCGCGACGCGGCCCTTGGTCGTGTTGAGATCGAGGCCAACGACGACTGGGAGGGCTCGGAATTCCGCTACTGCAACGAGTTCCTCTTTAAGGCCGACGCCCCGTTTGACGAGGACGAGTGCCTTAAGTTCCTTGGTTCCATGGGCGACTGTGAGCTGCTCGTGGGCGCATATCCCGATTACAAGATTCACGTGCACTCCAACACCCCCAACCTGGTGCTCGAGCACATGCTTCAGCTTGGTCAGATCTACGAGGTCTTTATCCACAACATGGAGATGGAGGCCCACGACCGTACCGCCAAGATCCACGAGGACCAGGAAAAGGCCGCCGAGCCCGCAAAGGCCCTGGGCTTTGTCGCCGTTGCCGCCGGTTCGGGCGAGGCCGACATCCTCAAGTCCCTCGGCGTCGACGTGATCGTCTCGGGTGGCCAGACCATGAACCCCTCGACCGCCGACCTGCTGGGCGCGGTGGACCAGGTCAACGCGACCTCGGTCATCATTCTGCCCAACAACGGCAACATCCGCATGGCCGCCGAGGCCGCTGCCTCAGCCTGCACCGACAAGAAGGTCGCCGTCGTTCCCACCAAGACCGTTCCTCAGGCCTTCTCCGCGCTGTTCGCGGTCCTGCCCGATTCCGAGCTTGAGGATGCCGTCGCCGCTATGGTTGACGCCATCAGTGAGGTTCGCGATGGCGAGGTCACCCGTGCCGTGCGCGATTCCAGCGCCTCCGACGGCTCGCCGATTCACTCCGGTGACGTCATGGGTATCATTGCCGGCTCCATCGATGTGGTCGGCTCCGACGTGAAGCAGGTCACGCTCGATTGCATCAACCGTATGCAGGAGGAAGAGGAGGGCGACGCGCTGACGATTCTGGCCGGCGAGGAGCTGTCCGACGAGGCCTTCCAGGAGATCGTCGACGCTATCGAGGAGGCTCAGCCCGATCTTGAGATTGACGCCCATCGTGGCGAGCAGCCGCTCTATCCCGTGATCTTCTCGATCGAGTAGGCAACTGTCCATGTCCGAGCTGTGCTCCGTGCCGCGCGTCTCGGAGCGCTTTGCCCAGAGCAATGCGCTCGACGAGGATATCGCGCGACTCAAATATGTTTCGGGTAAACGTGAGGAGGCCCTTCGCCGTCTGGGAATTCGGACGGTGGGGGACCTCCTTCTCCATATCCCTCATCGATACCTCGACTTTACCCGTTCGTGGTCCATCGAGATGGCGCCCATCGGTACCGTGTGCACCATCATCGCCACGGTCGACCGCATCGTCCAAAAGCAGCCGCGTCCGCGCATGCAGGTGACCGAGGTATCGCTGGTGGACGAGACGGGCGTGTTGCAGGTCGCCTTTTTCCGCCAGCCCTGGATTGCCCAGCAGCTTAAGCAGGGCGACCGCCTGGCCGTGATGGGCAAGGTCGAGTTTGCCTACGGCTTTAAGCAGATGGCCTCGCCCCACTTTGAAAAGCTCGAGGACGGGCGCGCCGCAGGCACCATTCTGCCGGTCCATTACGTGAGCGATGGCGTGAGCCAGGCGTGGATGCGCCGCATCGTAAGCGGCGCGCTCGAGGTCGTCGGCAATCCGTTCGATCCGATTCCCGCGCCGCTGCGCGCAAAGCGGAAGCTCATGAGCAATGCCCGCGCGTTGCGTTCGATCCACTTTCCCTCGAGCATGGCTGAGCGCGACATCGCACGCCGGCGTCTTGCCTACGAGGAGTGCCTCTACCTGCAGCTGGCGCTGCGTCTGCGCAACGACGGCGGCCTGGTCGATGTGGTGCCCTATGCCCACACTGCGGGCGAGCATCTGGGCGCGCTTAAACAGGCCCTTCCGTTTTCGCTGAGCGACGAGCAGGAGGCCGCACTCCAAGACATCCTGCATGACATGTGCGATGGCGGGCGCGTGATGAACCGTCTGCTGCTGGGCGATGTCGGTACCGGTAAGACCGCCGTTGCCGCCTGCGCGCTGGCTGTGGCTGCCGATAGCGGCACGCAGGCCTGCGTTATGGCGCCCACGGGCGTGCTGGCGCGCCAATATGCCGATAAGACCGGCCCTCTGCTCTCGCAGGCCGGCATGTCCTGGGCGCTTCTGACGGGCGCCACGCCGGCCGCAGAGCGCGAGCGCATCCATGCCCAGCTGGAATCGGGCGAGCTTGACGTGCTCTTTGGCACCCATGCGGTGCTTTCGGATAACGTTGCGTTCAAGCATCTGTCGCTTGTTGTCATCGACGAGCAGCACCGCTTTGGCGTTGGCCAGCGCAACGCCCTACGCGCGAAGGGCCCCGGTGCCGATCTGCTCGTTATGACGGCAACGCCCATCCCGCGTACGCTGGCGCTTTCGGTCTACGGCGATCTGGATACGAGCATCATCCGCCATCGGCCCGTCCCTGGCGCTGGCGTGTCGACACGCGTGCTCACCGAGTCGAGCCGCGACCTCGCCTATGGCGCCATCAGCGAAGCGCATGAAAAAGGTCAGCAGGCCTACGTGATTTGCCCGCTCGTGGAGCCGAGTGACTCGGCCGATGAGTTGGAGGACGTGCCCGGTATCGCCCGCGACGAGGAGGGCCGCGTAACCGTCCCCGTGCCGCTGCACGATACGGCAACCGAGCTCGACCGACTGCGTCTTGCGTTGCCGGGGCTTACCGTCGAGCGCCTTCACGGCCGCATGCCGGCGGGGGAGAAGGACCAGGTTATCGATGCCTTCAAGCGTGGCGAGATTGACGTGCTCGTCTCGACTACGGTGGTCGAGGTGGGCGTCGACGTGCCTAACGCCACCGTCATGGTCATCGAGAACGGCGAGCGCTTTGGATTGGCTGCCCTGCACCAGCTGCGCGGCCGCGTGGGCCGTGGCAGTGTGTCGGGCACGTGCCTGGTCATGACGCACTCCAAGGGCAACGGCGGCGCATCGGCGGCACAAGACCGTCTCCAGTCGCTCGAAAAGACCTCGGACGGCTTTACGCTCGCCCAGATGGACCTGCGCCTGCGCCATGAAGGCGAGATCCTGGGTTATCGCCAGCATGGTGGTGTGACCCTGCGCTTTGTCGACCTGGACGCCGACGAGGAGCTGATCGAGTGGGCCCATTTGGACGCGGTCGAGCTCTTGCGGTATGCTTGCAACCTTGACTCTGTGGCGACGCGTCCCTTGCGCGACGCGGTCGCCATGCGTTATCGACATATCTTTAAGGAGGTCAGCGGAGGATGAGAATCATCGGCGGCGAATGGCACGGTCGTAAGATCGAGGAGCCCCGTGGTCGCGATGTCACCCGCCCCACGACTGATCGCGTGCGCGAGGCGTGCGCATCTATGGTCATGTCGGCATTCGATTTCGATTTGGACGAGGTTCGTGTGTTGGACGCCTTTGGCGGCTCCGGTGCCTTAGGGTTAGAGATGCTCTCTCGTGGGGCCCGCTCGCTCACGACGTTTGAGATCGATCGCAACGCCGCGCGGCTCATTACCAAGAATATCGAGTCGCTCTGCCATGACCGTGCGCGTTGGCGCGTGGTCACGGGCGACATGCTGACGAGTGCCTCACGCGGTCGTGTACCGGGCGGCCCCTTTGATCTGGTCCTGCTCGACCCGCCCTATGCTTTTGGTGCCGAGCCGGTCGAGGAACTGCTGCAGAATCTGGCCCAGCAGGGTCTGCTTGCGTCTGGCGCTTACGCCCTGTTTGAGCATGCCGCCGCCGATGCGGGCGCGCATCCGGCAGACTTTGAGACTGTACGTGAGAAGCGCTACGGCATTACCTCGGTCGACCTGCTCCGTTGGGTCGGCGATGACGATGGTGAGGGCGATAGCGCCGGCACCGATGCTGACAACAATGATGCCACGACGTTTCAGGAGGACGCCCATGAATGACACCATCAACCGCGTGATCGTCCCGGGCACCTTCGATCCCATCACGTTTGGCCATATCGATGTGATCCGCCGCGCCCGCCGCATCTTTCCCAGTGTGATCGTCGCTGTTGCAGAGTCGCAGGGTAAAAACGGTGTGGGCACCACGTTTATGCTCGATGAGCGCGTGGCGCTGGCCCGCGAGGCGCTCGGTGATATCGACGGCGTCGAAGTCCTGCCCTTTACCGGCCTCTTGGTCGACTTCGCTCGTGAGCAGGGGGCGGGGGCCGTGGTCAAGGGCCTGCGCGCCATGACCGACTTTGAGTATGAGCTGCAGCAGGCCGACCTCAATTATCGCTTGGATAGCGAGCTGGAGTCCATCTTTGTCATGAGTGCTCCGCAGTACGGTTACATCTCGAGCTCGGTCGTTCGCCAGATCGCCTCGCTCGGCAGCGATGTATCGACGTTTGTGCCGCCCAACGTGGTCGAAGCGCTCAGACATCGCTTTTCGTGACGTTTTTTATTGCCTGGTGGCATGTGGTAAACTAGCACGATGATATGTTACCTATGAAAGGAGACCGGATGCCGGGCGAGAATTTTCCTGGCGATAGGATCGTCAGCTTGGTCGATGAGCTCGAAGGGCTGATCGAGGAAGCCAAGCCGCCTTTCGGCAAGAACGCTCAGTTCAAGGTCATCGACGCCGACGTGTTCTTCAACATCCTCGACGAGATCCGCATGAGCTATCCCGAGGAGTGGCAGAAGTCCCGCCGTATCCTTAAGGAGCGCGAGGAGCTTATGGCTTCCGCCGCCGCCCAGGCCGATTCCATCATCGCCGACGCTCAGCAGCAGGCCCTCACCATTGCCGGTGAGCAGGAGATCGTCCGCCTTGCGCAGCAGCAGGCCGACGACATCCGCGATCGTGCCCAGCAGTACGAGCGCGAGACGCGTTATGCTGCCGAGGACTATGCAGAGCAGGTCTTTACGCATCTGGAGGAGAACCTCAAGAGCCTGACTGGCACCGTTACCCGTTGCCGTCAGCAGCTCAACGAGGGTGCCGCCCAACAGAATGGTCAGTGGTAATGGCTGAGTTCCCGAGCGTTACCGTCGATCTTTCCGAGCAGCTTGAGTTTCCCGGAGATTCGTATCCGCTGACCGGCAAGGTCGATGTCGCCACCTACACGGTGGGCGAGAAGGAGTACCAGCTACAGGACGGCATCGACTACGACGTTGTCTTTACCAATGCCGGTACCGGTGTCTTGCTCACGGGCATGGTCCGCGCGCACGCCACCGGCGAGTGCGACCGTTGCCTGGAGCCCGCTTCGTTTGATATCGCCGGCGAGATCGAGGAGTTCTACCTCTTCGAGGAGCCCGAGGATCCCGAGGCCTTCGAGGACGGCTACGAGCTCCTGGGTGAGGACCGCATCGTCGATCTGGGTGAGCCCATCAACGACGCGGTCGTCATGGACACGCCGTTTGTGGTGCTCTGCAAGCCCGATTGCCGCGGTCTGTGTCCCACTTGCGGTTGCAATCTCAACGTCGAGCAATGCGAATGCGCCGCACAGGCAGAGGCAGAATGGGCCGCTGCCACGGAAAATCCATTTGCAGCATTGAAGAATCTCAAGCTCGATGAGTAAAACTGTGGTAGTATCGCTACTTGCGCGTAATCGCCACACTGGATAGTTCATAAGGAAGGTCACTATGCCCGTACCTAAACAAAAGCAGGGTCGTATCCGCACTCACACCCGTCGTTCCGCCAACATGAAGATTTCGGCTGCGGCTCAGTCCACGTGCCCCCGTTGCGGCGCTGTCAAGCTTCCGCACCACGTGTGCCCCAGCTGCGGTTTCTACAAGGACCGCGAGGTTATCGTTACCGAGTAACGGTATACTCTGGATGCGATGCCGTTCCAAATGGAACCACAATGGCCGGCTCAATGAGTCGGCCATTTTTGTATAAGGAGCATGTATATGAGTAACGTTCGCGTTTGTGTAGACGTTGTGGGCGGAGACGAGAAACCTCAGGTTGTTCTCGATGGTATCGAGGCTGCGCTTGCCGCCGATCCCGATATCGAGGTCTTGGCAGCTGGCCCCGCTGAAATCGTCAATCCCTTTGCTGCTTCCCATGCACGTGTTGAGGCTCTTGAGGCACCCGACGTTATCGCCATGGATGACGATCCCATTCGCGCCGTGATGACCAAGCGTAAATCGTCGATCGTGCTTGCCTGCCGCGCCATCAAAAAGGGCAACGCGGACGCGTTCTTCTCCGCCGGCTCGACCGGTGCCATGACCGCTGCCGCCACCGCCTATGTGACGCCGTTTAGATATATGGCCGAAGGCAAGAAGCAGCCGGTGCGTCCCTGTCTGACCAATGCGCTGCCCAATCGCGCCGGCGGTCTGACGGTGCTGTGCGATATGGGCGCCAACCCCGATGTCGAGGTCGATGACATGGTGCGTTTTGCCCAGATGGGTAGCGCCTATGCCCGCGTCGTCCTGGGCATCGAGCATCCCCGCGTGGGCCTGCTTGCCAATGGCACCGAGGACGAGAAGGGTTCCAACTTTACCAAGGCGTGCTTCCCCGCCATGAAGGCCGCCGTTCCCGGCTTTGTGGGCAACTGCGAGGGCACCGACCTGACCTCGGGTAACTTTGACGTCATCGTTGCCGATGGCATGTCGGGCAACATCGCGCTCAAGGCAACCGAGGGCGCCGCTAAGTTTTTGCTGCAAGAGCTCAAGGGTGCCTTTATGGCTTCGCTCGGCACCAAGATCGCCGCGTTGCTCATCAAAAAGCAGATGCGCGAGATCAAGGCAAAGCTTTCGGGCGATGCTAAGGGCGGCGCCATTCTGCTGGGCCTGCGTGGCGTGGTCCTGATCGGCCACGGTGCCACCTCGGTCGAGGCCGTCAAAAACGGTACGCTTGCCGCGGCCCAGGCCGTGCGCGCCGGGCTGGTCGAGAACGTCGCCAACTCTATGGACGGCATCGTTTTGTAGGAGCGAGTTAGAGCGCTGTTATGTGCCTCGCGGCCTTCGTCGTGGGGTAGAATCAAAACCGTGTCTTGGCGCTGCGCTTGCGGCGCCAGCTCGTTGATGTTCACGCAATATGAGAGGAAGCGCTATGGACCGCTCCGAAATCTTCGATAAGATCGCCGAAGTCGCCGCTGACGTTCTGGGCGTCGATGTCGCTGACATTAGCGACGAGACTACCTTTGACGATCTCGATGCCGATTCGCTCGAGCGTCTGCAGCTGGTGACGGCCATCGAGGACGAGTTCGACCTCGAGATCGATGACGAGACCCTGCTGTCGCTCAACTCTGTCGCCGACGCTGTCGACGCTATTGAAAACGCCAAGGAGGCCTAAGTCTTGGCTTTATCTCAACGACTCGCGCGCGCCCAGGAAATCCTGGGCCACGAGTTCAATAACAAGGTGCTGCTGCGCGCGGCGCTTACGCACCCCTCTGCCGTGGAAGGTCAGCCCGTCTCGGCGAGCTATGAGCGCCTTGAGTTTTTGGGCGATTCCATTTTGGGTGCCGTGGTTGCCCGCTCGCTCTTCGAGTCCTATCCGGAGTTTGACGAGGGCAAGCTTACGCGCCTGAAGGTGTCGCTCGTCTCGGGTGCCACGCTGTCCGAGGTGTCTCATGAGCTGGGCATCGACGACATCATCATCTTTGGTGCCTCTGAGACCGGCACGGGCGCGCGCGGCCTGCATTCGGCGCTCGAGAACGTCTACGAGTCGCTCGTGGGTGCCCTGTACCTGGATGCCGGCTGGGACGTTGCGGCGGAGTTCATCCACCGCACGCTTAAGCCGCACCTGGCTTCCGAGCGTGCCGAGCATCCTGCGAACCCCAAGTCGTTTTTGCAGGAGTGCGTGCAGGCCGACGGCCACGAGCCTCCGGCGTACAAGCTCGTTGGCTCTGAGGGGCCGGCGCACGCACCGACCTTTACCGCTGTGGTGCTCATCGACGGTATCCGCCAGGGCCGCGGCACCGGTTCCTCCAAGAAGGAGGCCGAGGGAGCCGCTGCGCTCGAGGCGCTTGATCGCATGGGTTACACCACCAACGGCGTGATTCTCAACAAGAAGCCTGTTTAAGCGAGGAACCGTGTATCTTAAGTCCCTCACGCTCAAAGGGTTCAAGTCGTTTGCCGACCGCGCCCATATGACGTTTGAGCCGGGCCTGACCGTCATCGTCGGTCCCAACGGCTCGGGAAAATCGAACATCTCCGACTCGATTCTGTGGGTCCTGGGCGAGCAGAGCGCCAAGCAGTTGCGCGGCCAGGCCATGGAGGACGTCATCTTCTCGGGCTCGTCGGCGCGCAAGCCGGTGGGTGTCGCCGAGGTCACGCTGGTGCTCGATAACTCGGACCATATGCTTCCCGTCGACTTTGACGAGGTGGCTATCACCCGCCGCATGTACCGCTCGGGCGAAAGCGAGTACCTCATCAATTCGAGCCCGTGCCGCCTGATGGACATCCAGGATATCCTGCACGATTCGGGACTGGGCAAGGATACGCATTCCATCATCAGCCAGGGCAAGCTCGATGCCATTTTGCAGAGTCGCCCCGAGGAGCGCCGTGCCCTCATTGAGGAGGCCGCCGGTATCTCCAAGCACAAGCGTCGCAAGGAGCGTGCGCTCAAAAAGATCAAGTCGATGGACGAGCACCTGACCCGTGCCCGCGACATCAATAAGGAGATCGCCCGTCAGCTGCGGCCGCTGGAGCGTCAGGTCGATCGCGCGCGCAAGTACAAAGAGCTGTCCTCGCGCGCGAACGAGCTTACGCAGATGCTGGCCGTCGATGAGCTCCGTTCGCTGCAATCGCAGTGGAACGACCTGGAGAGCCGCTCTAAGGAGGGCGCCGCCGAGCTGGAGCTCGCGCAGTACCGCTTGGGTGAGAAAGAGCGCGAGCTCGAGAAGCTCCAGGTCATGCTCGAGGAAAAGG
The DNA here is from genome assembly GCA_902490325.1 of uncultured Collinsella sp. Taxonomy (GTDB): domain Bacteria; phylum Actinomycetota; class Coriobacteriia; order Coriobacteriales; family Coriobacteriaceae; genus Collinsella. The sequence continues at coordinate 33,915 of CABUDJ010000008.1, forward strand.
GCCTGTTTGTGGGCGACTTGGGCGAGCAGCGCCGTCATATGCAAGACGTGGTCGGCCGCATTAACTCCGATATGCGCCTGCTCGAGGAAAAGGGCCACAACATGGTGTCGCGCCTGTCCGACATGCGCGGCCAGATCTCGAGCTCCGAGCATCAGCGCCGGCGCGTGGTCGAGGAGCTCGAGGATGCGCGTGCCCAGCTCGAGGAAGTGACCGGTGCGCACATGCAGGCCCAGGACGACGTCGACGCCGCCGGCCCTGCCGCCGCCGAGCTTCACGAGCGCCGCGTGGCGCTCGATGCGCAGATTTCGCAGCTTACGCGCGAGCAGCGCGATGTGCAGCGCGTTGCCGATAATGCTGCGCTCGAGCTCGCCAAGGTGAAGGACTCGCTGAGCAACGCCGAGGTCGAGGACAACATGTATGCCTCGCGCCTGGAGCAGATCGATGAGCAGCTCGAGGAGGTCACGGCATCGCTTGAGAGCCGCCGCGACCGTGCTGAGGATCTTGAGAGCGCCCTTGAGGCAGCTCGTCAGGCCCAGAGCGATGCACGCGAGGCCACCGAGACGGCACGCTCTGCCCTCAAGGACCTGCGTGCCCGCGAGAGCGAGGCGCGCAACAAGCTGTCCGAGGTGCGCTCGGAGCTCGCGAGCCAAAAGAAGCTCGATGCTCGCATGGCCGACAGCTCGCCGCTCGTAAGCCGTCTGGTGGGCGCGCTGGGCGATGATGTTTCGGGCCGTCTGGGCGATGTACTCGAGGCACCGCGTGAGCTTGAGGGCCTGGTTGAGCAGCTGCTCGCCGGCGATATCGATGCCCTGCTGTTCGATAACGCTGCCGCACTTGAGCGTGCCGGTCGCGCTGCCTTGGACCAGAAGAAGGCCTCGGGTGAGGCGCTGCTGGTGGCGCGCAGCGTGAGCGGCTCTGCGGCCGCCGAAGGTGCCGCCGGTACCCGTCTTGTTGATCGCCTGTCCGTGCGTGCGGGCTACGGTCCGGTCGTCGAGGCATTGCTCGGCGGCTATTACGTGGTCGATGACTTGCCTTGTGCGCTGTCCGCGCCGGTCGTTGATGGCGTGACCTATGTGACTCCCGATGGCGCACGTGTTGCCTGCGGCGGCCTGGTTCGCGTGGGGCTTGATGCCGGCGAGGCTTCGGGCGCTCTGGAGCGCAAGCGTCGTATCCGCGAGCTGGAAGGCCTGGAGCCCGATCTTGCTGCCGCGTTTGAGCATGTTTCTGATCAGGTCGTCGAGGCCAATGCGGCCGTCGAGGAGGCGCGCGCCGCCGAGGGCGATGCCGCCGGCGAGATTGCCCGTCTTGAGGGCGAGCGCCGCTCGCTGCTCTCTGAGATCGGCCGCCTGGAGCAGAGTGCCAACAATGCCGAGGTCGAGCGCGTGCGCATTTCCAAGCGCCGCGAGCAGGCCGCAGAGGCCGTTCGTGCCGCACGTCCGCGCGTGGACGAGCTCACTCGTTCGCGTGACGAGTCCCGTGCGCAGGCGAGCGACTTAGGCTTGCAGATTGCCGAGGCCAACGACGAGCTCGATCGCGTGCGCCGTGACGATTCTGAGGCAGCCGGTAAGCTCGCCGACGCCAAGGTGCGCCTGGCCCAGACGAGCGAGCGTCTTCGTTCTCTGAGGGGCCGCGTGCCCGACCTGGAGCATCGCCTGGAGGGCATCGACCGCCGTATCCGCGGAACACGCCAGGCCTCGCGCTCGCTTGAGCTGCTGCGCCTTCGCGTCGATCCCATGCACGAGCGCTATTCTGCCCTGTTGGAGCGCGCCTCGGACTGGGCTGCGCGCCTGCGCGATCAGGCAACGCTTGAGGAGGCGGACTCGGCTTCGCTTAAGAAGACCATCGAGGACGCCAAGACCGAGGTCGCCCGCGCCAAAGAGAGGGTCGATGCTGCCGCCACGACGCAAAATGAGTTCAAGGTGGCGCGCGGCAAGCTCGAGGTGCAGGTCGAGGCTGCCATCAAGGCCATCACCGCTGACGGTACCACGGTGCTCGAGGAAGCGCTCATGCTGCCGGCGCCCACCGACCGCGACGCCGCCGAGCGCGAGCTCAACCAGCTCGTGCGCCAGATCAACAATCTGGGTCCTGTGAACCAGGTTGCCATGGAGGAATACGAGCAGCTCAAGCGCCGTGTCGATTACATCGAGGAGCAACTGGCCGATCTGGAGAGCGCGCGCAAGGCGCTCACCAAGATCACCGTGGCGATCGACCGCAAGATGCGCAAGGCGTTCTTGGTGACGTTTGAGAAGGTTGACGCGAATTTCCGCGAGATCTTCGCCATGCTCTTCCCGGGCGGTCAGGCTCATCTGGAGATGACCGATCCCGAGCATCCTGCCGAGACGGGTATCGAGGTCGTGGCGCAGCCGCGCGGCAAGCGCATCACCAAGATGATGCTCATGTCGGGCGGCGAGAAGAGCCTGACGGCGCTCGCCCTGCTCTTTGCTGTGTACCGCACGCGCACGGTGCCGTTCTATGTGCTGGACGAGGTCGAGGCGGCACTCGATGACGCCAACCTGTCCAAGCTTATCGGCGCACTCGACGTGTTGCGTTCCGATACGCAGCTCTTGGTTATCTCGCATCAGCGCCGTACTATGGAGGACGCTGACGTCCTCTACGGCGTCTCGATGCAAGCCGACGGCGTCAGTCGCGTCGTCTCGCAAAAACTCGATCGCGAAACCGGAAAGGTCGTGAATGCATAATGGGATTCTTCGATGCTCTCTCGCGCGGACTTGAGCGCAGCCGCGAGGCCCTCAACGAGGTCTTCTACTTTGGCGGCGAGGTCGACGAGGATTTTTGGGAGGACCTGGAGGACACCCTCGTCATGGGTGACATGGGCGCCGAGGTCGCTATCAAGGTCTCCGATGACCTGCGCGATGCCGCGGCCAAGAAGAACCTCAAGACCGCTCCGCAGCTTCGCCGCGCCCTGGCCGAGCAGCTTGAGCAGCACTTTGTGCCCATCGAGCGAGATCCGTTCTCCGATACGCCGAGCTGCGTGCTGTTTGTGGGCATTAACGGTGCCGGCAAGACCACGACGGTCGGTAAGATCGCGAGCGCCATGGCTGCCCGCGGCAAGAACGTGGTGATCGGTTCGGCCGACACCTTCCGCGCCGCCGCCATCGAGCAGCTTGATGTGTGGGGCCAGCGCGCTGGCGTCCCCGTCATCAAGCGCGACCGCGGCTCCGACCCGGCAAGTGTTTGCTACGACGTGCTCGACGAGGCCGACAAGCGCGGCAGCGACCTGGTGCTTATCGATACCGCCGGCCGTCTACACACGAGCCCTGAGCTCATGCGCGAGCTTGCCAAGGTGGTCAATGTGACCCGTAAGCGCGCCGCCAATATGGCCGCCGGTCCCATGCCGGTTTCGGTCGTGCTTGTGATCGACGCCGCGACGGGCCAAAACGGTCTGAACCAGGCGCTCGAGTTTAACGAGGCGCTGGGCCTGGACGGTATTATCATGACTAAGCTCGACGGCACGGCTAAGGGCGGTATCGCCATGGCCGTGGCCGAGAAGCTCAAGCTCCCGATCCTGCGCATCGGCGTGGGCGAGCAGGTCGATGACCTGCAGGAGTTTAACGCCAAAGATTTCTGCCGCGCCCTGGTGGGCGAGTCCAACTAAGGAGTAACCAGTGTTTGATTCCCTGAGCGATCGCCTCAACGACACATTTGACCGCCTGCGCGGCAAGGGTAAGCTGACCGAGGCCGATATTACTTCGGCCATGCGCGACATTCGCATGGCCCTGCTCGAGGCCGACGTTAACTTTAAGGTCGTCAAGGAGTTCGTCGCCAAGACCAAGGAGCGCTGCATGACCGCCGAGGTCATGGAGTCGCTGTCGCCGGCGCAAAACGTCGTCAAGATCGTGCTCGACGAGCTCACCGAGATGCTCGGCTCAACCGAGAGCAAGCTCGTCTTTAGCAACCGCATTCCCAATGTCATCATGCTCGTGGGCCTGCAGGGCTCCGGTAAGACCACGGCGGCCGTAAAGCTGGCCTACCTGCTCAAGAAGCAGGGCCGCTCGCCGCTGCTCGCCGCGTGCGACGTCTATCGTCCCGCCGCTGCCGACCAGCTGGCCACGCTCGGTGGCGAGATCGGCGTGCCGGTCTTCCGCGGTGACGGCGCGCACCCGGTCGACATTGCCAAGGGTGCCATCCAGGAGGCCGTCGACCACCTGCGCGACGTGGTCATTGTCGATACCGCCGGTCGTCTTCAGATTGACGAGCAGATGATGCAGGAGGCCGTCGACATCAAGAAGGCCGTCAAGCCCGATCAGGTGCTGATGGTCGTCGACGCCATGACCGGCCAGGACATCGTCAATGTGGTCTCGACGTTTGCCGAGCGCACCGACTTTGATGGCGTGATTATCTCCAAGCTCGACGGTGACGCCCGTGGCGGTGGCGCACTTTCGGTGCGTCAGGTGACCGGCAAGCCCATCAAGTTCGTGAGCATGGGCGAGAAGCCCGATTCGCTTGAGCCGTTCTATCCCGATCGCATGGCCAAGCGCATTCTGGGCATGGGCGACGTCGTAGGTATTATCGAGAAAGCCCAGGAGGCGGCCGACGCCGAGCAGCTCGAGGCTGCCGAGCGCATGCTGCGCGAGGGCTTCACCATGAACGATATGCTCGATCAGATGAAGGCCGTCAAGAAGATGGGCGGCATGAAGGGCATCCTGGGTATGCTCCCCGGCGGCCAGCGCGCGCTTAACCAGATGGGCGGAAACCTGGACGAGGGTATCTTCGATAAGAACGAGGCCATCATCATGTCGATGACCAAGGAGGAGCGCCTGCGTCCCTCCATCATCAACGGCCAGCGCCGCGCCCGCATTGCCAAGGGCGCCGGCGTGACCCCCACCGAGGTCAACAGCCTTATGAAGCAGTGGGGCGAGATGAACAAGATGATGGGGCGCATGCGCACGATGGCCAATCAGGCACAGGCCGGCGGCAAAAAGGGCAAGAAGGGAAAGAAGGGCAAGAAGATGCGCATGCCCAATATCCCTGGCCTGGACGCTATGGGTCTGGGCGGCATGGGCGGCCTGGGCACGGGCGGTCCCAAGTCCGATATGGAGCTGCTGCGCCAGATGGAAGCGCAGATGCGTAATAAGAAATAGGGCTGTAATTCCAGCTTGATATGGCAAAGGCCACTCGGAAGCTACCGGGTGGCCTTTGTTGTTGGCTTTGATTGTTGGGTTGCGTTCGTCGTCGCGCCCCGAGCTCGAGGTGCTGTGCCGTTAGTGGCAGCCGCAGCCCTCGTGGCCCTCGTCCTCGTGATGGCCGTGGCAGCTGCAGGACTCGCCATGGGCGTGGGCGTGGTCATGGTCGTGGCAGTCGCACGTGGCCTCGCCGTTCTGCGCGAGCGTGCCGGCGATAAGGGCCTCGACGCAAGCGTCGCAGTTACCCTGGGCACCTGCGTATACCGTGATGCCGGCTTGAGCAAGCGCGTTGATGGCGCCACCGCCGATGCCGCCGCAGACGAGCGTGTCCACACCGCCGTTGGCGAGCAGGCCCGCCAGGGCGCCGTGACCGGTGCCGCCGGTGCCCACGACCTGCTCGTTGAGCACCTTGCCGTCCTGAATATCATAGATCTTGAACTGCTCGCTGCGGCCAAAGTGCATAAAGATGTTGCCGTTGTCGTACGTGGTTGCCACCCTCATGGTGTCGACCTCCTTTGCTGGCCATACGGCCGTCGTTGTGGTGATGGGGGAGTACGCGATATTGCCGCCCTCGATGATGAGCGCTCGTCCATTGACCAGCGCGTTTGCCACCTTGCGATGAGCGCGGCTGCAGATTGCCGCCACCGTGGCGCGGGCAATGCCCATGCGCTGTGCGACTGCCTCCTGATTGAGGCCTTCCAGGTCGCACAAGCGCAGCACCTCGAGCTCGTCGACCGTCATGTCGATGGCGTCTCCGCTCGCCAGGCCATCGGGGGTAAAACCGCGGTATTCGGGGATGATCCCGACGCGGCGCAGTTTCTCGCGTCTTCCTGCCATGCGCACTCCTTATCTGACATATGTCAACAATAGAATAGCGAACGTGCGGATTTGCGCAAGGTATTATTGGCATATGTCAGAAAATGAGGGCTTATGTTTGGGCTGTGGGGCCGCGTGCGCCTGGGCTACAATGAATCTCGCTTGTAGGCAACTGACAGGAGGGTCAATGAGCAAAGCTGATCAACAGTTTGTAACCATGTGCCGCGATATTCTGGACCATGGCACCACGACCGAGGGCCAAAAGGTCCGCCCGGTGTGGGAGGACGGTACCCCTGCCTATACCATTAAAAACTTTGGCGTCACGGCACGCTACGACCTGCGTGAGGAGTTCCCTGCGCTTACCCTGCGTCGTACGGCCCTCAAATCTGCCATGGACGAGATCCTGTGGATTTATCAAAAGAAGTCCAATAACGTGCATGACCTCAACAGCCATATTTGGGATGAGTGGGCCGACGAGACCGGCTCCATCGGCAAGGCCTACGGCTACCAGATTGGCCAGAAGAGCCATTATGCCGAGGGCGACTTCGATCAGATGGACCGTGTGCTGTACGACCTCAAACACACGCCGTACAGCCGTCGTATTATGACGAACACGTACGTGTTCAGCGATCTGTCCGAGATGCATCTGTATCCGTGCGCCTTGACGGTCGTAAATGTGGGCATCGGCGATCACATGCAGCAGTTCGCCGGGAATCATATCGACCGACTGCGCAACCATCATCAGCAAAATGGCGTACTGGCACACATTCCAGTTGTTCGCGGCCAAAATGTCCTGGCTGCGCTGGTTGAGAATCATGTTGAGCGTCGGCTTGTCGTCCTGCGGACGCTGCGTGACGTTATAGGTCACGCTGTAGGCGCACGGATAC
>CABUDJ010000009.1 GCA_902490325.1 uncultured Collinsella sp.
TCTTTCGTCCTGCGGAGTGCGCTGGGAAGTTACCCCATGCGGACGGCTGCGGGGTCTTTGCTGCGCTCGAGCAAGCAACCCAACATATAAATCTGAATTTGGATGGGCGGGGCTTGTTGCTGATAGGGGCGTTGGGCTGCTGTCGACACTTTGGGATGGATTGTGCTTTGGGTTGAGGCGGGGCTTTGAGATGAGGTCGGAACTTTGGGATGAGCTTCTTACTTAGCTGAAGAGGGGTTTTATGGCTGAGAGGTAGTCTTTGGCTACGTCGGCTTTGTTTGCTTCGAAGTTGTGCCAGGCCCACCATTGGACCATTCCTACGAAGCTTGAGGCTATGTGGTGTAGTAGGAAGCTGCGGTCCATGGTGCCGGCGGGGCCGTTTGGGTCGGTAGGGACGGTTTCGGCTGCGCGCGTCATGATGGTCTTGCGGAGGCAGTCGGCGAAGACGCGTGAGCCGGCGCCGGCTACGAGGGCCCGTACGCCCTGGCGACGTTCCCATAGATTGTTGAGAATATGCTCGACCTGAACGAGTGGGTCATCGAGGGGCGTACCGTCATCGTCGAGGGCATGGGTGCAGATGTCGCTCACGAGCTCGGACAGTAGGTCGTCTTTGCTCTTAAAGAGGCCATAGAATGTCGCGCGGCCTACGTGGGCACGAATGATGATGTCGCCGACGGTGATCTTGCCGTAATCTTCCTCGCACAGGAGCTCGGAGAACGCCGCAACGATGGCGGCACGGCTTTTTGCCTTGCGAGCATCCATGGCTATGCGTCCGCGTGAACGAGCAGGCAGCGAAGCGTACCGGAGCAACCCTCGTAGGGGCGCTTGCCGGCGCCGTAGCCGACGGCCTCGATGTGGTAGCGTGCCGGCAGGTGCTCGGACGTGCGCAGCGCGGTGACGATGGCGGCGCCCGTGGGCGTCACGAGCTCGCCAGCGACCGGTGCGGGCGTGAGGGCGATATTGCCCGCCTGGCACAGGTTGACGACAGCGGGGACGGGAATGGGCATAGGGCCGTGGGCGCAGCGAATGGTTCCGTGGCCTTCGGAGAGCGATTCGACCACGATGTCCTCAATACCTAGGTCATCGAGGCAGATGGCGACAGAGCAGACGTCGACGATGGAATCGACGGCGCCTACCTCGTGGAACATGACGGTCTCGGGCGTTTTGCCGTGGGCCTTTGCCTCGGCGGCGGCGAGCGCGGTAAAGATGGCGAGCGCACGACGCTTGGTGCCATCGCTTAGCTGCGAGCCGTCGATGATAGCGGTGACGTCCGCCAAAGAACGGTGGTGATGGTGGTGGGCGTGATGGTGACCCTCGTGGCCATGGCCGTGGGTCTCATGATCATGCTCATGGCAGTGCTCATGCTCGTCATGGTCATGATGGTGGTGCTCGTGCTCATGCTCGTGCGTGTGTTTGGCAGCTGCTTCGTTGCCGTAGAGCCAGGCCATATCGTGATCGTGGTTCTCGAGCTCCTCTGCAAGCCGGACGTCGAAATCGCAGGCGTCGATGCCATGCTTGTTTACGCGCGTCACGGCAATCTCAAAGCCGTCGACCGGCAGCGTGGCGAGCTGTTCACGCAGGTGCTCCTCGCTGGCGCCCAGGTCGAGCAGGGCCGCGACGGTCATGTCGCCGCTGATGCCCGAGGTGCCGTCGATGATAAGCGTGTGCTGATGGTTGGACATGAAATGCTCCTTAACGGGCGCGAGGTGTGCCGGCGCTCAGATGATTGATAAGACTTGCCTGGTAGGCGGCACCAAAGCCGTTGTCGATATTGACGACCGAAACGCCGCTGGCGCAGGAGTTGAGCATGGCGAGCAGCGCGGCTACGCCACCAAAACTCGCGCCGTACCCCACGCTGGTGGGAACGGCAATGACCGGACAGCTCACCAGGCCGCCGATAACGCTCGCCAGCGCGCCTTCCATGCCGGCAATGGCGATGACCACCTGAGCCTGGGCAAGCTCCTCGGCATGTGCGAGCAGGCGGTGCAGGCCGGCGACACCTACGTCGTAGAGGCGGTCGACCTCGTTGCCGTAGAACTCGGCCGTCAACGCGGCTTCCTCGGCGACGGGCAGGTCGCTCGTGCCGGCGCAGGCGACGACGATGCGTCCGTTGCCGGTAGGGGAGGGCTTGCCGCCCACGAGGGCAAGCTGTGTGTCTGGGACATATCCCAAGTCGATGCCGTTGCCGAGGAGCTCCGAGGTGTGGGCTGCTTTTTCGGCATCCAGGCGTGTGACCAGGATGCGCTCCTGGCCGGCATCGCGCAGCGCTTCGATAATGGCGGCAATCTGCTCGGCGGTTTTACCGGCGCCGTAGACAACCTCGCCGGCTCCCTGGCGCACCCCGCGCGAAAGATCGAGCTGCGCAAAACCCAGATCGGCGGTCGGCGCCGTCTGGATGCGCGTAAGGGCGACAGCCGGGGTGACTGCTCCGCCGGCAACATCGCTCAGCAACTGCTCAAGATCTCGCTTATCCATATATGTTCCTTTCGACGGTGCAAAGTCTAGCACGAGAAAGGTAGTTTCCGAACATTAGAACAAAATCGTTCGGAAACTAGATATAGCGGAGTTGATTTGATTGTTGGGCGAACTGCTAGTCGCGCAGGATGATGTCCATGGCGAGCATCAGGTTGCGTTCGTCGATGGCAAACGGGGCGGCTTCGCGCGTCTTGGGCTTGGCGCAAAACGCGATACCCGTGCCCGCGGCCTGAATCATGGGGATATCGTTGGCGCCGTCGCCGATTGCCACGGTGTGTGCCATATCGACACCGCACTCAACCGCCCAATCCAGCAGCTGGATGAGCTTGGACTCCTTGGTCACAATGTCTGCCGCCAGCTTGCCCGTGAGCTTGCCGTCTACGACCTCCAGGCGGTTGGCCAGGCAAAAGTCGATGCCCGCGGCGGCCACGATCTTATCGGCGACCTCGTGAAAGCCGCCGCTTACCACGCCGACCTTCCAGCCCTTGCTGTGCGCCGAGCGCACAAGCTCCAGCGCGCCGGGGGTAAACGTCACGCGCTCAAAGGTGCGCTCGAACACGCTCTCATCCAAGCCGGCAAGCAGCCCCACGCGCTCCTCGAGCGCCTGCTTAAAGTCGAGCTCGCCGCGCATGGCACGTTCGGTGATCCGAGCCACTTGCTCGCCTACGCCGGCTTCCTCGCCCAACAGGTCGATGACCTCCTGGTTGATGAGCGTGGAGTCGATATCCATAACGATGAGGCGTGCGGTCATGACGGGCCTTTCCGAGTGCAGTTGTGTTGGGGCACATTGTCGCACGCGGCGCGCCTTGGCGACGGCCAGGCCGCGTCAATTGTTTCGTCTCCGTCAAGTCTTTGGGCAAGAGCTGCTTTTTCGCGGCACATCGACGCGGGTGCGATAAGATAGAACGCCATGTCTGGCTGCGCGGTTTACGCAGGCTGGGCAAATCTGTACGACGCCGCCCGGAACGACACGGGGCGGCACAGATCCATAAAGGAGGATCACTGGTATGAGCCAGACCCGTCCCATCGATGAGCATTCCATGCACACCCGTACCTGCGGCGAGCTTCGCTTCGAGAACGTGGGCGAAGAGGTCACCCTCACCGGTTGGGTGAGCCGTCGCCGCGACCACGGCGGCCTTATTTTCTGCGACCTTCGCGACCGCGAGGGCATCACGCAGCTCACCTTCGACCCCGAGCACTCCGACGGCGATGCCTTTAAGATCGCCGAGACCATGCGCCCCGAGTGGCCCATCAAGATCCACGGCGTCGTGCGCGCCCGTGGCGAGGAGACCACCAACACTAAGCTCGCGACCGGCGAGATCGAGGTCCTGACCGACCACGCCGAGGTGCTCAACACGTCCGTCACCCCGCCGTTCCAGATCGAGGACGGCATCGAGACCAGCGAGGACACCCGCCTGCGCTATCGCTATTTGGACCTTCGCCGTCCCGAGATGATGGCCAACCTCAAGCTGCGCTCCGACTTTACCTTTGCCATTCGCGAGGCGCTGCACAACCGTGAGTTCATGGAGGTCGAGACGCCCTCCCTGTTCAAGTCCACGCCCGAGGGCGCCCGCGACTTCATCGTTCCCAGCCGTATTCAGCCGGGTAACTTCTACGCCCTGCCGCAGTCCCCGCAGCTCCTGAAGCAGCTGCTCATGGTCGGTGGCGTCGAGCGCTACTACCAGGTTGCCAAGTGCTTCCGCGACGAGGACCTGCGTGCCGACCGTCAGCCCGAGTTCACCCAGGTCGATATCGAGATGTCCTTCGTGGACCAGAACGACGTCATGAGCGCGCTCGAGGAAGTTCTGTCCGATGCCTTCGGCCGCATGGGTGTCGAGATGCCCACGCCGCTGCGTCGCATGGACTACTGGGAGGCCATGGACACCTATGGCTCCGACAAGCCCGATACCCGCTATGGTATGCACCTGGTCGACCTGACCGACATCTTTGCCAACTCCAAGTTCAAGGTCTTTGCGACTGCCGCGAACGAGGAGGGCTCTGTCGTCAAGGCCATCAACGCCAAGGGCGCCGGCGCCTGGGCACGTGCCAAGATCGATAAGCTCGCCGGCGTGGCCTCCACGTTTGGCGCCAAGGGCCTGGCCTGGATCGCCTTCCGCGAGGACGGCTCCATCAACAGCCCCATCGTCAAGTTCTTCTCGGACGAGGAGATGGCTGCTCTGCGCGAGCGCATGGACGTCGAGCCTGGCGACCTCGTGATGTTCGCCGCCGGCCCGCGCCTGCTCTCTGACGAGATTCTGGGCGGCATGCGTTCCCACATGGCCAATGCGCTCGAGATCAAGCGCGAGGGCCACGACTTCCTGTGGGTCGTCAACTTCCCGCTGTTCCACTGGGATGAGGACCGCAAGGCTTATGCCGCCGAGCATCAGCCGTTCACTCTGCCGACCGAGACCGACATCGCCAAGATCGAGGCCGACCCGTTGGCAGCCGGTTCCTGCACCTACGACTTTGTCATGGACGGCTTTGAGGCCGGTGGTGGCGGTATGCGTATCCACAACGCCGAGATGCAGATGTCCATGCTCAAGCTCCTGGGCTTTACCGAGGAGCGCGCCGAGTCTCAGTTTGGCTTCCTCATGGAGGCCCTCAAGTTTGGTGCGCCCCCGATGGGCGGTTTTGCTCTGGGCCTGGACCGCGTGTGCATGCTGCTTACCGGCTCCGATTCCATCCGCGACGTCATGGCGTTCCCCAAGACGGCCAGCGGCTCCGACCTTATGTCGGGTGCTCCGAGTGCCGTTAGTGGCGCCCAGCTCAAGGACGTCAGCCTGCGCCTGATGTAGGCGAGCGGCTACCTATTGCCAGCAACGAGGGAAGGACGTGTGCCTTCCCTCGTTTTTTGTGAGACGGGGGTGCGCCGGTAACGTACAATAACTACCACGTGGCTGGGTTTTGCCGGCCGAATGTGCGATGTCGTGGGAGGGGACATGGTCGAGTTTACAAAGACGATTAAAGATCCGTTGGGATTACATGCCCGCCCGGTTGCGCTGCTCTATGACATCATTGCCAAGCATCGTAGCGACGTGTCGGTCAGCATCGGCGACCGCCACACGGATGGCCGCGATGTCATGGGACTCATGGCTCTCTACGGCGAGTGCGGCGAGGACATCATCTTCCGCGTTTCGGGCGTAGATGAGGCCTCCTGTGTCACATCGATCAGAAATCTCTCGCTTTAAGCATGACAGGGCGTGGTAAAGGATGGTCCTTTGCCGCGCCCTTTTGTTTCGTATAGGAAACTTTTTCGAAATCTGAATGGGGACCCTTTCCAAAAAGTTAACCACGTGCTAGTTTACTAAAGCGAACATAGACGTGGTTAACTTTTACCGCGTCGATGTTGAGGACGAACTGACGTTAGGAGCCACTCATGTCTTGCGGACCGCAGATGCCGGCCATGCCGCTTTCGATGGTAAAAGCGGGCGAAACCGTGCGCGTGTCCCGTGTAAAGGGCAATGAGGACATGAAACACCACCTCAAGGACCTCGGCTTTGTCGAGGGCAACGAAATCCACGTGGTGAGCTCGAGTGGCGCCAATATTATCGTCACCGTGCTGGGCGCACGCTTTGGTATCGATTCCAAGGTTGCCATGCACATCATGACCGTCGGTTAGTCTGCAGCATTTCATAAAAACCGAAAGGGGGACAAGAGGATGAAGACGTTGGGTGACGTTAAGGTGGGCGAGAGCTCCACCATCGTCAAGCTTCACGGTGAGGGTGCGCTTCGCCGCCACCTTATGGACCTGGGGCTCATCAAGGGCACTTCGTTCAAGGTCGTGAAGGTCGCACCGCTCGGTGATCCGGTCGAGATCAACGTGCGCGGCTACGAGCTTTCCATCCGCAAGGAGGAGGCCGCCGTCGTCGAGGTCCAGTAAGGACTCGTGGCGCATATTTCTGCAGATAAAGTTAGGTTTTTCTAACTTAATGCAGCATCTTTGAAGCACATTATCCAGCCTGCGCGGAGAAAGCAGCGCAGGCACACAAGGAAGAAGGATTGAATGGCGGATTCTCAGATCCATGTCGCGCTGGCGGGTAACCCCAACTGCGGCAAGACCACGCTTTTCAACCTGATCACCGGCGCCAACGGCTACGTTGGCAACTGGCCCGGCGTCACGGTTGAGAAAAAGGAAGCCAAGCTCCTAAGCGACAAGAACGTTACCATCACGGACCTCCCTGGCATCTACTCGCTTTCCCCCTACAGCCCCGAGGAGCAATGCTCGCGCGATTACCTCATGAGCGGCGAGCCCGATGTTGTCGTCCAAGTTGTCGATGCCACCAACCTCGAGCGCAACCTGTACCTGGCGCTTCAGGTCATCGAGACCGGCCTGCCCGTGGTCGTTGCCCTCAACATGGCCGACTTGGTCGAGAAGAACGGCGACAAGATCGACACCGACAAGCTTTCCAAGAAGCTCGGCTGCCCGGTCATGATGATCTCGGCTCTTAAGAACAAGGGCATCACGGAGCTCTTCGAGCAGGTTAAGAAGTCCGCTGCTTCCAAGGGCCAGGTGCCGGAGCACAAGTTCGACTCCTCCATCGAGGACGTTCTGGACCACATCGAGAACAACCTGCCGGCAAGCGTCCCCGCCAACAAGCGCCGCTACTATGCCGTCAAGCTGTTCGAGCGCGATGCGGACACCTGCAAGCTCATCAACCTCACCAAGGAGAAGGCCGCTCGCGTCGAAGAGCTGGTCGCACAGTGCGAGCAGGATTGCGACGACGACGCCGAGTCCATCATCACCGGCGAGCGCTACGGCGTGATCGCGCACATTATCGATGAGTGCATGACCAAGGCTCCGGCCAAGATGAGCACCTCCGAGAAGATCGACCGCGTGGTTACTAACCGTATCCTGGGACTGCCGATCTTTGTGGTCATCATGTTCTGCGTGTACTACATTGCCGTCTCCACCCTGGGCGGCACGGTGACCGACTTCACCAACGACCAGCTCTTTGGTACCGATGGTTGGTACGTGCTCGGTCAGGGCCGCGATGCCTACGACGCAGCCGTCGAGGCTGCGGGCGACGATGCTGATTCGGTCGATCCGGCTCAGTATGGTCCGTATGTTCCGGGTATTACCACTATGGTGCACGATGCCCTCGTGGCGGGCGGCACCGAGGACGGTGGCCTGGTCGACTCGCTCGTCTGTGACGGTATCGTCGGCGGCCTGGGTGCCATCTTTGGCTTTGTGCCGCAGATGTTCCTGCTGTTCGTCATGCTGTCCTTCCTGGAGGACTGCGGCTATATGGCCCGCGTCGCCTTCATCATGGACCGCGTGTTCCGCCGCTTTGGCCTGTCCGGTAAGTCCTTTATCCCCATGCTCGTGTCCTCGGGCTGCGGCGTTCCCGGCGTCATGGCCACCAAGACCATCGAGAACGAGAAGGACCGCCGCATGACGGTCATGACCACCACGTTCATTCCCTGTGGCGCCAAGCTGCCGATCATCGCCCTGCTCATGGGCTCCATCATCGGCGATTCTTCCACTACCGCCGCGTGGATCAGCCCGCTCTTCTACTTCCTGGGTGTCTTTGCCGTCATCGGCTCGGGTCTGATGCTCAAGAAGACCAAGCTCTTCGCCGGTCGCCCGACGCCGTTCGTTATGGAGCTTCCCGCTTACCACTTCCCGGCGATCCGCTCTTGGGCGCTGCACGTGTGGGAGCGCTGCTGGGCCTTTATCAAGAAGGCCGGCACGGTCATCTTCGCGTCCACTGTCGTGGTTTGGTTCCTGTCCAACTTTGGTAGCTACAACGGTTCCTTTGGCTTCCTGCCTGCGATGGACGGCATCCCCGAGGAGTTCATGGACTACTCCGTGCTCGCCATGCTGGGCAACCTGGTCGCTTGGATCTTCGCCCCGCTCGGCTTTAGCACCTGGCAGGCAACCGCACTGACCGTCTCTGGCCTCGTCGCCAAGGAGAACGTCGTCGCCACCGCCGGCTCGCTGCTGTCCGTCGCCGACGCGGGCGAGACCGACCCGAGCCTGTGGACCGCGTTTGCCGGCATGTTCCCCACCATGGGCGCTTGCGTGGCCTTCGGCGCCTTCAACCTGCTGTGCGCTCCGTGCTTTGCCGCCATTGGCACCATCCGCAACCAGATGGACTCTGGCAAGTGGACCGCGATTGCCATCGGCTACGAGTGCGCCTTCGCTTGGGTGATCGGCCTGTTCATCAACCAGTTCTACAACCTGCTTGTCCTTGGGCAGTTTGGTATCTGGACGGTTGTGGCCATTGTGCTGCTGGTTGCGATGCTCTTCCAGATTTTCCGACCCATGCCCAAGCATGCATGGACCGATGAGGACGAGACCAACACTGCTTCCGCCGCAGTTTCCGCTTAAGTCCGAATAAGGATTAACCCCTTTCCACGAGCCCGGGTGTCCCAGCGACACTCGGGCTTTTTGGTGGGAGAGATGTGGCGTTTCCGCAGATAAAACCGACCAAAACAAACCTGTCCCTTTTTGGTAGGTGGAGAATGGGGTAAAGTAAGTGGTGGTTAACTAGAGGAGGCTTGCTATGGCACCTATCGATATTGTTGTACTGGCTGTTATCGGCGTTGCGTTTGTCGCCGTGTGCGTGCGCATCTACCGCAAGGGCACCTGCGCCGACTGCGCTCAGGGTGGCGTTTGCACGGGGCATTGCTCCAACAAAAAGACGTGCGCTGCACTTAAGGGCGTAGACAAAATCGCCGAAGACTTGGGTCGCGGTATTCATTAGTCGACCGGCGTTTGGGCATGTTTGACTACGGATACGGCAGTTGCTGATACGATAGGTACGTTAGCAACTGCCGCCGAGCGGCTCAAACGAAAGGAAGCCTAGTATGGAGTCCTCCGCCTATCCGATGCTCTTTAGCCCGATCAAGGTCGGTACGACCGAGGTCAAGAACCGCGTCTTTATGCCGCCGGTATCCACCAACCTGGCCGATCATGGCTATGTGACCGACGACTTGGTCGATCATTACCGTGCCCGCGCCAAGGGCGGCGTGGGCCTGATCATCACCGAGGTCGTGACGGTCGAGCCCACCTATACCTATCTGCCGGGTGACATGTGCTGCTACGACGACACGTTTATCCCCGGCTGGGAAAAGCTCGCCGCGGCCGTCCACGAGTATGGCTGCAAGATCATGCCGCAGCTCTTCCACCCCGCCTACATGGCCTTTAACATTCCGGGCACGCCGCGCCTGATCGCTCCGTCCTTTGTGGGCCCGTCTTACGCCCGCGAGGCACCGCGCCCCATCACGGTCGACGAGATTCACGAGCTCACGCATCAGTTTGGCGACGCTGCCGTGCGTATGCAGAAGGCTGGCGTCGATGGCGTTGAAGTCCATGCGGCACACGCCCACGGCATGCTCGGCGGCTTTTTGACTCCGCTCTACAACAAGCGTACCGACGAGTATGGTGGCTCGCTCGACGCCCGTATGCGCTTCTTGCTCGAGGTCATCGCCGAGATTCGTGAGCGCTGCGGCAAGGACTTTATCATCGACGTCCGCATTTCGGGCGATGAGTACACCGATGGCGGCCTGACCCTCAACGACATGATCTACGTCTCGCGTCGCCTGGAGAAGGCCGGCGTCGACATGATTCATGTGTCGGGTGGTACCACCATCAAGCGCGGCTCCGCAATTCCCGCCGCCGGTACCCAGCAGGCCTCGCATGCCGCCTGCTCGCGCGAGATCAAAAAGCACGTCAACATTCCCGTCGCCACCGTCGGTCGCATTAACGAGGCCTGGATCGCCGAGGAGCTGATCGAGGACGGCGCTGCCGACATCTGCATGATGGGCCGCGCCAATCTGTGCGATGCCGAGTTCTGCAATAAGGCCGCTGCCGGCAACGCCGACGATATCCGCCCCTGCATTGGCTGCCTGCGCTGCCTGAACGGCATTATGTTCGGCAAGCGTATCTCCTGCACCGTCAACCCCGATGTTGAGCGCGACGAGGCCGGTTACGAGCCTGCCGCCGAGGCCAAGAACGTACTGGTTGTGGGCGCTGGTCCTGCGGGCATGGAGGCGGCGTTCATTGCCGCCAAGCGCGGCCACAACGTGGTGCTCGTGGACAAGCAGGACGAACCGGGCGGCGAGATGCGCATCGCGGCCGTTCCGCCGGCAAAGCAGGAGCTCACCCGCGTGATCAAGTATCAGTACCGTCGTCTGGCCGAGGCGGGCGTGAAGTGCATATTTGGCACCGAGCTTACTGCCGAGGACATTCAGCGTGACTACGCGGGCTACGAGGTTGTCCTGGCTTATGGCGCCGAGCCCATCGCTCCGGCTTTCATGCAGGGCTTTAAGCAGGTTATGACGGCTGACGACCTGCTGGGTGGCAAGGCTTTCCCGGGCAAGAAGATCGTCATTGTGGGCGGCGGCACCGTTGGCTGCGAGACGGCAGATTATCTGGCTCCGCTGGTCAACGACCTGTCGCCGGCCAATCGCGATGTCACCGTTATCGAGATGACCAAGACGCTCGCCGCCAACGAGGGCGGCGCCGGTCGCGCGGTGCTCATCACGCGCATGCTCTCAAAGGGCGTCCACGTGCTGACCGAGGCCAAGGTGACCGAGATTACCGAGGACGCCATCAGCTACGAGAAGGATGGCGAGGTCCACACCATCGCCGATGCCGATACGCTGGTGCTTGCCATGGGCTATCGTCCCAATACCAAGTTGGCCGACGACCTTGCTGCTGCTGGCGTTGCTGTCCACGTGCTGGGCGACGCCCAGAAGTGTGGCAACATCCGCGACGCCATCGGCGACGGCTACAAGGTTGCCTGCGAGCTCTAGCCAACCCCTTGGTGCATGGGGCTGTCCCCGCGGCACCAGTCGCTAGATAGCAAAAAGCGGCGGCCGCCCCGGGTTTCGGGACGGCCGCCGCTTGCTCTTGTAATCCTGGCGGCGCAAGTGGTCTCTATCTCACCGCAACTGAGGGGATGGGGGATGCGATAGTATTACGTGGTGATATTCGACAAACCGTGGGCTTCATCCGAGGGCTTTATGGAACAACACCAGCATTATCAGAGCCTGCAAGATCAGGCATACAACGCATTGCGCTCCAAGATCATCTATGCCGAGCTCAAGCCCGGCACGCGCCTTTCGGCGATTGGTCTGGAAAAGGAGACGGGAATCGGGCGCACGCCCATTCGCGAATCCTTTGTGCGTCTGCGTGAGCAGGAGCTGGTGGAAACGCGTCCCAAAAGCGGCACCTACGTCTCTAAAATCAGCATGGAGCGCGCCGAGAACGCCTGTTTCTTGCGCGAGAAGCTCGAGAGAAGCGTGCTTATTAAATGCTGTTCGGCTGCTACGCCCGAGCAAAAGCAGCGGCTCGAGCAGATTCTTGCCGAGTCCGAGTCGCTCGACCATAGCGAAACGCGTCGCTTTTTCGATCTGGACAACCTGTTCCATGAGACGTGTTTTGAGATTGCCGGCCGTCACATGTTGTGGGATTGGATGAAGAGCGTCAACACACATTTTGAGCGATACAACTGGTTGCGTATGGTGTCGCAGGACCTGGATTGGGAGCCGATTCGTCGGCAGCATCGCCGGATTCTCGAGGCAATTAAGAGGGGCGATACCGATGCGGCGAGCTATCTGGCAGAGACGCACTTGCACCTGATGCCCGAGGAGCAGGGCCCGGTTATCGCCTTGCATCCCGACTATTTTGAGCTGCCTAAAGACTCGTCTATCTAGCCCATCATCGCATCTGCTCGAGACGCAAAAACGATGCGGCTCACCTACAGCGTTTTGCAACCTAGATTTTTAAAAATGCCTAAAATGGCTCAGACCGCCGACAATTGGGAAACGGGGTGCGCTATGGCGCAGATGAGAATTAAGGACATTGCCGCCGAGGCGAGCGTGAGCCCAGCCACGGTCTCGCGCTATCTCAACAACCGCCCCGGGCAAATGACCGAGGAAACCCGTGCTCGCATCGCGGCGGTTATCGAGCGCACCGGCTATCGCCCGCGTGCCGCCGCGCGCAATCTGCGCAGCTCGCGCACCAACCTCATCGGCGTGATCTTGGCCGACATCGCCAACCCGTTCTCCAGCGCTATGCTCGAAGGTCTTTCCGCCAGTGCCGCCGCGCGCGGCTGCTCGCTTATGACGGCCATTAGCGGCAACGATCCCGCAAAGGAAGCAGAGTCGCTCACCAGGCTTATCGATGCCGGCGTGGACGGCCTGGTCGTCAATACCTGCGGCGGTAACGACGAGGCAATCGCCGCGGCCGCGGGACGCCTGCCCGTCGTGCTGCTCGACCGCGATGTTGCCGACGGTGGCATCGATCTGGTGACATCTAACAACCGTGAGCTGGTCGCCGGCTTGGTAGACGAGCTCGCCGCCGTTGGCAGCGAGCGCCTGTGCCTGCTCACCGAGGCAAGCGACGACAGCCCCGTGCGTCGCGAGCGTGCCGAGGCCTTTGCCGACGAACTTTCGCGCCGCGGCCTTGCGGGCGAGGTCGTCACCTTGGCCGACGGTGGCACCACGGGCGTCGGTCGCTTGGACGAGACTATCCGCGGCTATGCAGGCAAAAAGCTCGGCCTCATTGCTGTCAACGGCCTGGTTTTCCTGCGTCTGACCGAGGCGCTGGCGCAGCTTGGGCCCTCGCTGCCGGCGGGGCTCAAAATCGCGACGTTTGACGACTACCCCTGGAACCATGTGCTCTTTGGCGGCGTCACCACGGCCGCGCAAGACACCATCACCATCGCCGAGCGCGTGGTCGAGCGCCTGTCCGAGCGCATCGACGTTGTTACCACCACCGTGGGCGAGGCCGCAAAGCTGGCGCCCAAACGCATCGAGATCCCTGGCCACATCGAACACCGCGCCTCGACCTCTCGCTAGTCTGTATGATAATATATAGACAATGTCATACAGGAGGTATCCATGGCTGCGTCTGTGCTGAGTGTGCGAGTGGACTCGTCAATTAAAGACTCATTTGCCGAACTGTGCGAAGAGCTTGGCATGACTTCGTCTGTTGCGGTCAATATGTTTATGAGGCAGATGCTGCGCGAGCGCTCTCTGCCGTTTGTTCCTTCACTTGGTAAAAGCTCTGCGAGCGAAAGCGCCGCGACGGGCATTTTGGATGCTGCCCAGATTGAGTCCGCCGTCCGCGAGGCAGCCAGCTCGATTCCCGCCATCAAAACCGTGATTCTTTTTGGTTCGTATGCCCGGGGCGAGGCACATGTCGATAGCGATATTGACTTGCGTCTCGAAGTCGATCGCGAGCAGGGCTTTGGTCTTTTCGCGTTGTCGGCGTTTGGCGAGGCGGTTCGCAAAGAAACCGGGAAGCAGGTTGACCTTGTCTCGAGTGACTATCTTGATGACGATCTTGCCGCGGTAATCGAGCGCGAAGGAGTGATCCTTTATGATCGCGCGTAAGTCAGACAGCCTTCGCGCCCAAGAGGTTTTGGAGGCCATCTCCGAAACGAACGAGCGCATCAAGGCTTTTGATATCACCGAGGACCAGTTTCTGCATGCGAATGACGTGCGGACGAGGGCGTTGGCGGACTCCCTTTTGATGTGTGCGCTTAGGGTGACGGAAGAAGCGGGCAAATTGTCGGAACGCTCGCAGCGGCTTCATCCCGAAATTGAATGGCGTGGAATTATCGGCATGAGAAATTATCTTGCGCATGATTACGGCAATGTCGACCGCTCGGTTGTTTGGGATGCAGTGACGATGGAGTTCCCTGCGCTGGAACGAGCCTGTAGACAAATTGTCTCCGAATCTGAACGCTAACCGCTCGTTCGCAACGGCCTGTTCGCGCACGTTTTTTGAGCGCTTGATACGCTTTAACCCTGCGGAAACATTTTTCTGCGATAGTATCTGCGATATAGACCAGTCGAAACCCGCCCGAAAGAAAGGGGAGCGACATGAACCAGCAGAACATCGATTACGTACTCCGCTCCGTAGAGCAGCGTGACATCCGCTTTGTGCGTCTGTGGTTTGTCGACATTCTCGGCCGCCTCAAGAACTTTGCCATTAGCCCCGAGGACCTCGAGGTCGCTTTTGAGGAGGGTATTGGCTTTGACGGCTCCGCCATCGAGGGCTTTGCCACGCCCGAGGAAGCCGACATGCTGGCGTTTCCTGATGCTTCGACCTTCCAGATTCTGCCGTGGCGCCCGAGCCACAACGGCGTCGCCCGCGTGTTCTGCGACGTGTGCACTCCCGATCGCAAGCCGTTTGCCGGCGACCCGCGCGACGCCCTGCGCCGCATGTTCTATAAGGCCGAGAAGGCCGGCTATCTGCTCAACGTGGGCGCCGAGCTGGAGTACTATTATTTCCCCGACGAGCACACCCCCGAGCCGCTCGACAACGTGGGCTACTTCGATCTTTCGGTGAGCGATGCCGCTCGCGACCTGCGCCGCAACACGGTCCTCACGCTCGAGAAGATGTCCGTGCCCGTGGAGTACACCTTCCACGCCGCCGGCCGCTCGCAGCACGGCATGAGCCTGCGCCACGCCGAGGCCCTGAGCATGTCCGACGCCATCACCACGGCCAAACTCATCATTAAGCAGCAGGCCTACGAGAGCGGTTGCCACGCCTCCTTTATGCCCAAGCCGTTGGCGGGTGAGGATGGCAGTGCTATGTTCCTGTGCCAGTCGCTGTTCGACCACGACGGCAACAACGTCTTTTGGGGCGAGGATGACGAGAAGTACCATCTCTCCGATATCGCCAAGCACTACATGGCCGGCATCCTGGCGCACGCGCGCGAGATCAGCGCTATCACTAACCCCACGGTCAACTCGTATAAGCGCATCACCACGGGCGGCGACTCCGTGCCACAGTACGCCACGTGGGGCCTGCGCAACCGCGCGAGCATGGTCCGCATCCCGGTCTACAAGCCCGGCAAGCAGCTGTCCACGCGCATCGAGCTTCGCAGCCCCGACCCCATGGCCAATCCGTACCTGGTCAACGCCGTCACGCTGGCGGCTGGTCTGGACGGCATCGAGCGCAAGCTGGAGCTCCCGCCCGAGGCCACGGCCGAGACGCTCAAGCTCACCGACCGCCAGATGGTCGAGGCCGGCTACGCGCCGCTGCCGCGCTCGCTCAAAGAGGCGCTCGACGTGTTTGAGGACTCGCAGTTTATGAAGGATGCCCTCGGCGAGCATATCCACAGCTTCTTCCTCAAAAAGAAGCGCGACGAGTGGCATAAGTTTGAGTCTACGATCACCGAGTGGGAGATCAAGCACTACCTGGCGAACTCCTAATCGCGCTGGCTTGTTCCAGTACGATTGAGCTCATTTTTTTGGAGGCCGATATGTCCGAAAAGAGTGCCCTGTTCATGGCGCGCACGACGCGCTTCCACGAGTTTGCCCGCAGCTTGACGACCACCCTGGGTGTCGAGGTGAGCCTGGCAACCCCCGATTCGCCGACTGCGGCGCACGACTTTGACCTGCTGATCCTCGACTCCGACGGCATCCGCAGCGACCGCATCGATCAGATTGCCAAGTGGCTTGACGATCGCGGCGGTGTCCCCATGTTGGTGATCGTCGACGACGAGGCGCTCGGTACCTTGCGCCTGC
Organism: uncultured Collinsella sp.; assembly: GCA_902490325.1. Classification (GTDB taxonomy): domain Bacteria; phylum Actinomycetota; class Coriobacteriia; order Coriobacteriales; family Coriobacteriaceae; genus Collinsella. The sequence goes on from CABUDJ010000009.1 coordinate 15,967, forward strand.
CCAATCACGCGCATGCCGACTTTGTATGCCCCACGGCGACATCCAACGAGCTTAAGGCTCGTGCGCAGCGCCTGATGGGCGAGGAGGAGACCGTCGCCGCCGACGATGTGCTCAACATCGACAACCTCGAGATTAACCTGGCTACCTACCAGGTGACGCTCGATAACGAGCCCATCGACCTGACGCTGATGGAGTACTCGCTGCTGAGCTTTTTGGCGACGCATCCCAACCGTGCCTACAGCCGCGAGGTGCTGCTGCACCGCGTGTGGGGCTTTGAGTACTGCGGCGGCACGCGCACCGTCGACGTGCACATTCGACGCATCCGCTCCAAGGTGGGCCCGCAGATCGCGGCGCACATCACCACCGTCCGTGGCGTGGGTTATCTGTTTAAGGACTAGATTTCCACCACAAAGGGGACAGGCACCTTCGTGGTGGTTTTGCCGCATGCGTGGATCCCTTTCGAGTTTGCAGCAGAACTTAAGCCTTCCTAAAAGATTGCGTTCTCATACACGTTCGCCCGCATATTGGGGTACAACTCAACGTGAACAATGATGGCCCGCCACATGTTTGGCGGGCCTTTGGTTATTTGACGAAAGGATCGCAGCTATGAGCGAGTACGATTCCCGGCGTCCCCAGGATGCGGGCAACGCCGGCGAGACCCAGCAGCAGCCGCGCGTGCAGGTGGAGTCGACGCCTGCCGGTAGCAACATTCCCTACGTGCAGGCCTACGACACGCAGACTGGAAAGCCGCTGGGCGGTGCGCAGGTCGTGAACAAGCACACGGTGGTCAAGACCAAGACCAAAAAGCTGCCGATTTTTATTACGGCACTCGCCGGCTGTGCCTGCGGCGCCCTGCTGGTCATTGCGCTCATTATGAGCGGTACGCTCAATATCGGTGGCGGCAAGAATGCCGTGACGGCGGGTGCTTCGGGTTCGTCGACGCAAAAGATTACGATCGACTCCGAGGACACCACGCTGGCCGAGGCCGTTTCTGCCAAGGCATTGCCCTCCGTGGTTTCCATTACTGCCACTTCGAGCGGCAGCCAGAATGGCTCGCTTTCGCAGTCTGCCGACGAGTCGGATAGCTCGGGCAGCGTCGGTTCGGGCGTGGTGCTCGATACCGAGGGCCACATCCTCACCAACAACCACGTGGTCGATGGTTACGACCAGTACGTGGTGACCATGGACGACGGCACCACCTACGAGGCCGAGTTCGTGGGCAACGATGCTTCGAGCGACCTAGCCGTCATCAAACTCAAGGACGCCGACGCCTCCAAGCTCACGCCGATCGAGATCGGTGACTCCTCCAAGCTCAACGTGGGCGAGTGGGTCATGGCGATCGGCTCGCCGTTCGGCAACGAGCAGTCTGTCTCCACCGGTATCGTCTCGGCGCTCTACCGCTCCACGGCCATGAGCTCTACCAGCGGCAACACCATCTATGCCAACATGATTCAGACCGATGCCGCCATCAACCCGGGCAACTCCGGCGGCGCGCTCGTCAACGACAACGGTGAGCTGGTGGGCATCAACTCGCTCATCGAGAGCTACTCGGGCTCCAGCTCGGGTGTTGGCTTTGCCATTCCGGTCAATTACGCCAAGAACATTGCCGACCAGATCATCGACGGCAAGACGCCGGTGCATCCGTACATGGGAGCTACGCTTTCGAGCGTCAATGCGCTTAACGCCCGCACCAACAAGCTGAGCACCGATAGCGGCGCGTATGTGGCGAGCGTCGTTGAGGATGGTCCTGCCGCCAAGGCCGGCATTCAGGAGGGCGATGTCATTACCAAGCTGGGCGACGACGAGATTACGAGCGCCGATGGCCTGATCATCGCGCTGCGCAGCCACGAGGTGGGCGAGAAGGTCGAGATCACGCTCATGCGCGGCAAGGACGAGAAGAAGGTCACGGTCGAGCTGGGCTCCGACGAGGAGCTGCAGAACCAGCAGCAGGACGACAGCGCGACTGACACCGGCAACGGCGGTATTACCGACGAGCAGCTGCGCCAGTACCTGGAGGAACTGCTGGGCCAGCAGGGCCAAGGCCAGGGCTACGGTCAGGGTTTCTAACGAGCCGCTTCATAGATCGAAGCCAGAGGGGCTGTCCCGCCATGCACGGGACAGCTCCTCTTTTCTTATTGATCCGTTGGGGACGGAGGAAAACGGATCACTTGGGGCTGACAAGAGGGCTGGTTCGTAATGGTCTGGACAGTTAGTTCAGATACGTATAAATCTGGGGCAGCTTGGGATGCGTTTTGAGCAATTGCTGATTGGGATGGGGCTCGAATGGGCGTTTGGAAGGGAGGGTGGGACGTTTACATGGTCTCGAGGAGTCAAAATTAGTCGAAACAGAGGTGGTCGTGCCTGATTCAGTTCTAGGATTTATACGTATCTGAACTAACTGTCCACCCCAGTCTGGCGGCTGCCGATTCGGTGCGGTTCGAAAGGGTTATTCGGCCCCATCGTGACCGGTGGTACTCTAGTATCCGTTTGAAATCGAGCGAAGGAGTGCCGCTATGGAGCAATCGAGCCTGTTTGGTGACGGCGTGGACATCGATACCGAAACGCCCGCGAGCATGGATACCGCTGCACCGGACGATGCCCGTGCCCAGGCGGCAGCGCGTGCGGCCGAGCTGCGCCACGAGCTCGATTACCACGCCTATCGCTACTACATGCTCGATGCGCCCGAGATCACGGACGCCGCCTTTGACAAAATGCTCGTTGAGCTGCAGGAAATCGAGGCAACCTACCCCGACCTGGTGACGCCCGATAGCTATACCCAGCGCGTGGGCGGCTACGTGAGCGAGCAGTTTACGCCGGTCACGCACATGGCACGCATGTATTCCATGGACGATGCCATGGACCTGGACGAGCTCGACGTATGGCTCCAGCGTATCGAGGATGCGCTCGGTGCCGGCAGCGTCACCTATACCTGCGAGCTTAAGATCGATGGTCTGGGCGTGGCCCTTACCTACCAAAATGGCACCTTCGTGCGCGCGGCCACACGTGGCGATGGCACCACGGGCGAGGACGTGTCGCTCAACGTGCGCACCATCAAGGATGTGCCCATGCACCTGTCCGAGCCGGCGCTTGTCCACATGGGCGCCGACCGCGAGCGCACCATTGAGGTGCGCGGCGAGGTCTACATGCCTAAGGGCAGCTTTGTGCGCCTGAACGACGAGGCCGATGCCGAGGGCCGCGACCCCTTCGCCAACCCGCGCAACGCCGCCGCCGGCAGCCTGCGCCAAAAGGATCCCAAGGTCACAGCGCGCCGCGACCTGGCCACCTTTATCTATGCCATCGCCGATACCGACCCGCTGCACGTCCACAGCCAGCGCGAGTTTCTGGACTGGCTGCGTAGCGCCGGCTTTAGCGTCAACCCTAACGTTGCCCGTTGCGCCACGCCGGCCGAGGTCCATGAGTTCTGCGCCCAGGCCCTCGAGCATCGCGGTGACCTGGACTACGACATCGACGGCGTGGTCGTAAAGGTCGACAGCTTCCAGCAACAGCTCGACCTGGGCTTCACCGCCCGTGCGCCGCGCTGGGCCATCGCCTTTAAGTTCCCGCCCGAGGAAAAGCAGACCGTCTTACGCGAAATTCGCATCCAGGTGGGCCGCACCGGTGTGCTCACGCCGGTCGCCGAGTTCGACCCGGTGACGGTCGCCGGCTCCACCATCGCGCGCGCTACGCTGCACAATATCGACGAAATCCGTCGCAAAAACGTGCGCGAGGGCGACACCATCATCGTGCACAAGGCAGGCGACGTAATCCCCGAGGTCGTGGGCCCGGTGCTCGACAAGCGCCCGGCCGATTCGGTCGACTGGCAGATGCCCGAGGTCTGCCCCGTGTGCGGCAGCCCCGTGGTCCACGAGGATGGCGAGGTTGCCTACCGTTGCGTCTCCATCGACTGCCCCGCGCAGCTCAAGGAGCGCCTGCTTCACTGGGTGAGCCGCGGCTGCATGGACGTCGACGGCCTAGGTGACGAGATTGTCGACAAGATGATCGCTGCCGGCCTGATCCACGATGTCGCAGACTTCTACCAGCTCACGGTCGATGACATCGCAGGCCTGGACACGGGGCGCACCTATGCCAGCTCCAACAGCAAAAAGGGCGTCAAGAAGGGCGACCCCATTCCGGTGGGCCTCAAGACGGCCGAGAAAATCATCGCCGAGCTCAACAAGTCCAAGAGCCAGCCGCTCGGTCGCGTGCTGTTTGCCCTGGGTATCCGCCACGTGGGCAAGAGCGTGGGCGAGGTTATCGCCGAGCGATTCCTGTCGATTGACAAGCTTATCTTGGCGAGCGAAGAGGACATCGCCGAGTGCGAGGGCATCGGTCCCAAGATTGCGGCAAGCGTCAAGCAGTTCCTGGCCGTGCCCGAGAACCTTGCCGTGCTGGAGCGCCTGCGTCAGGCGGGTCTGTCACTCGAGGTCGACCTGGGCGCCGCGCACGCGCAGGCCGCAGCCGATGCTGGCGTGGCGGGCGAGCTCGCCGACGCACAGCCGCTTGCGGGTCTGACCTTCGTGCTGACCGGTACGCTCGTCAACCGCACGCGCGACGAGGCAGGTGCGGCGCTCAAGGTGCTCGGCGCCAAGGTTTCGGGCAGCGTGTCAAAGAAGACGAGCTATCTGGTCGCCGGCCCCAAAGCGGGCTCCAAGCTCACCAAGGCTGAGCAGCTGGGTGTGCCCGTGCTGGACGAGGACGCACTCGAGCAGATTCTTGCGACCGGTGAGGTGCCCCAGGCTTAGTGCATCGATAACCAAATTGAAGATCCGCCCGGAAAGCATGATTGAACTGCCTTCCGGGCGGATCTTATTTGGACGGGGCAACCGGCACCGTGATCTGCGTCACGTAGGTCGCGGGGTCGTCGCTGATGATATCGTCGATGAGGGCGATTTCGCGTTGCCTCGCTACGCCACCAGCTTGTCAAAAGCTCCGCGCCGGTTGAGTACGGTAAACGCGACAACACAGATGACCGCCGACAAAATCGATCCGCATGGCGAAGCGATGCCCATGGGAAACAGCGTGTCGGAATAGGCGTTCGACAGCAGCCACGCGCCCGGCACGCGAATGAGCGCCACGGCTAGTACGTTGTGCGCAAAGCCGATGTAGCTCTTGCCGTATGCAGCGAAAAAGCCACTAAAGCAAATGTGGATGCCGGCAAAGATCGCGTCGAAAATGTAGCTGCGCATGTAGCCAGTGCCGGCCGCGACCACTGCGGCGTCCTTGGCAAAAAAGCCGATAAACGCCGGCGCTACCAGCCACATCAGCACCGTGATCAGGCAGCCGTACACCACCGAGATGGTCATGGCGTCTTTGAGCACCTGACGAGCGCGATCGCCCTTGCCCGCGCCGGCATTTTGCGCCGTGAGTGCGCTGACGGTGGCGCCCATGGAACTCGGCACAATGAACAAAAAGCTGATCATCTTCTCGACCAGGCCCACGGCGGCGGCGTCGACCAAGCCGCGGTGGTTGGCGATGACGGTGATAAACATAAACGCCACCTGGATGCAGCCGTCCTGCACGGCCACGGGCACGCCGATCTTAAGAATACTGCCGAGCACCTCGGGCTGGGGGCGCAGGTCGCGGCGCTTAACGTGGATGTTCGTGCGGCGGCTCTTAAGCCACACGAGCGCGAGGGCAACGCTGGCTGTCTGCGCGGTCACCGTGCCGAGTGCCGCGCCCACGGGGCCGAGCCCCATGTGCCCGATAAACAGAAAGTCGAGCACGATGTTGATGATGCACGCCACGCCAATCACGTACATAGGCGAGCGCGAATCGCCCAGCCCGCGAAAGATGGCCGAGAGGATGTTGTATGCGGCGATAAACGGAATGCCGATAAAGCAGATACGCAGGTAGGCGGCGGTTCCTTCGACTGCCTCGGCCGGCGTGCCAATGAGCGCCACGATTTGCGGGCACAGTGCGAGCAGGATAGCGGCCAGCACCACCGAGACACCCATAAAGAGCGTGATGGTGTTGCCGATGGCGGTCTCGGCGCGGTCGAAGCGGCGCGAACCCACGGCGTGGCCGACGATGACCGTCGTTCCCATGGCCAAGCCCACGAGCGTCACGGTAATGATATAGAGCGTCTGCGCGCCATTGCCCACGGCAGTGATGCCGGCGGCGCCGCTAAACTGCCCCATCATGTACAGGTCGGCCATACCGTAGAGCATCTGCAAAAAGTACGAGAGCATATAGGGCAGGGCAAAGACCGCGATGGTCTTAAGGACATTGCCGCGTGTGAGGTCGTGTTCCATGGGCGGGGCTTTCTGGCTGGGTTTGTTTACGTACCAGTGTAGTGAAAACCCTATAACGATTGTAGAGTCAAGGTTTGTGTCGGCAGTGGGGCGAAAAAAGTCACGCGCACCATTATTCCGAGTGAATATGGACACACATCACGAGAACTCGCCGCTGGCGCTAACCTTGCAGAAAACGATTTCGGAATACTTGACACCATTATTCGGCGCGCAATAATACGTGCGTTTGCGAACAACGTTTGATGGGGGTTGAACCTGCGTGCGCAATCTCAAAATACTGTTTTCCTATCTAGGGACATACCGTCGCGATGCCATCCTCGGCGTGTTCTTTGTGTCGGTCGAGACGGTGCTCGAGCTGTTTATCCCGGTCATCATGGCCAACATCATCGATGTGGGCGTGCCTGCGGGTGATATCAACTACATGCTGCTGCAGGGCGCGTACATGTTGGTGTGCGCTGCGCTTTCGCTGGTACTGGGCTTGGGTTATGCCCGCACGTCCGCCCGCGTTGCCTCGGGCCTAGGCGCTAACCTGCGCGAGGCCGAGTACAAAAAGATTCAGACGCTCGCTTTTGGTAACCTGGACAACTACGACGCCAGCTCGCTCGTCACCCGCATGACCACGGACATCACCGTTATTCAAAATGCTGTGGGCAACGGCTTTCGCCCTATGGTGCGCGGCCCGGTGACGCTTATCGTCGGCCTTATCTACGCGCTGATGCTGTCGCGCCCGCTCGCCACCGTCTTTGCGATCATCTTGCCCGTGCTGGCAATCGTACTGGGCGTCATCACCTATCGCGTCAGTCCGCTCTACCGCCAACTCCAGACCTCGATGGACCACCTCAACGGCGTGGTACAGGAAGACCTCACCGCCGTGCGTGCCGTCAAGGCCTACGTTCGTACCGAGCACGAGGAGGCCAAGTTCGACGCAGTCAATACCGAGCTTGCGCGCACTGCGACAAAGACCTTTGGCAGCGCGGTGCTCAACCTGCCGGTGTTTCAGCTGTCGATGTACGTGGCTGCGCTCTCCATCCTGTGGATTGGCGGCCGCATGATTCTCGCCGGCAAACTGGGCGTGGGCTCGCTCACGGGCTTTATGAGCTACGTGCTGCTGATCATGAATTCGCTCATGATGATTTCCAACGTGTTTTTGCTGCTCACGCGCGCTCTTACGAGTGTGGGCCGTATCGCCGAGGTGCTCGATGAGGAGCCCTTTATCGCCAACCCCGCGGGAGACCTCGCGATTGCGGCGCCAGCGGACGGCAGTATCGAGTTTCGCGACGTTTCCTTTAAATACCGCGCGGATGCAGCCGAGGATGTGCTCGAGCATATCGACCTTCGCATCGAGAGCGGCTCGACGGTGGGCATCCTCGGCGGTACGGGATCGGGCAAGAGCTCGCTTGTGCAGCTGATTGCGCGCCTGTACGACGCTGCCGAGGGCGCCGTGCTTGTGGGCGGACGTGACGTGCGTGACTACGATCTCGCGACCCTACGCGACGCCGTGGGCATTGTGCTGCAAAAGAACGTGCTGTTTACGGGCACCGTGCGCGAGAATCTGCAGTGGGGCAATCCGCAGGCGTCGGACGATGAGCTCCTCGCGGCTTGCCGCGCGGCGTGCGTGGACGAGTTCCTTGATCGCATCGGCGGGCTGGACGGCGAGTTGGGCCAAGGCGGCGCCGGTGTCTCGGGTGGCCAGAAGCAACGCCTGTGCATCGCGCGCACGCTGCTCAAGCATCCGCGCGTGCTCATTTTTGATGACTCCACCAGCGCGGTCGATATGGCGACCGACGCTAAGATTCGCGAGCACATCGCCCGGATTTCCGATACGACCGTGCTCATCATCGCCCAGCGCATCGCGAGTGTCATGGATGCCGATCGCATTGTGGTGTTGGACGACGGTCGTGTCCACGGCGTGGGCACGCACGAGGAGCTGCTGGCGGGCGACAACATCTACCAGGAGATTTACGCCTCGCAGATGGAGTTTGCGAGGAACGCGGAAGCCGGCGACGGCAGTGACGATGGTTGCGCGAATGATCCGTTTTCCTCCGTCGCATGCGGATCGCCCTTGGAAGGGGGTGAGCGTCATGCCTAAGACCGCAGCCCAAGCACGCCCGGCCGACCTCAAGCGCACTGTGCGCCGCTTGCTCTCCTACATGGGGCATGCCAAGTTCTCGTTGCTCGCGGTGGGCGTGCTCGCCTCCGTCGCCGCCATCGCGAGCCTCGCCGGCACCTACATGGTGCGCCCCATCGTTAACGGTTTGGCCACGGGCGGGGAGGAACTGCTTGCCAAGCAGGTCATCCTGACGGCGATCATCTACGCCGCGGGCGTGCTTTCGGCCCTGGGCTACTCGCAGATCATGGTGCGCGCGGCCCAACGCGTGGTGTCCGATATTCGCCGCGACCTGTTCGCGCACATCCAGACGCTGCCGCTCAGTTATTTTGACAGCACGCGCTCGGGCGACATCATGAGCTTTTTCACCAATGACGTCGACACCGTCTCCGAGGCGCTTAACAACAGCTTTGCCAACGTGATTCAGGCCACCATTCAGGTTGTGGGCACCACGGCCATGCTCATCATCCTTAACTGGCAGCTCACGATTATCACACTCGTGTGCGATGCGGCCATTGTGCTGTATGCGCGCTATTCGGGCGCGCGCTCTAAGCGCTTCTTTGCCGCCCAGCAGGCATCGCTTGGCGACCTGGACGGATATATCGAAGAGATGGTCTCGGGCCAAAAGGTCATCAAGGTCTTTAACCGCGAGGCGGCGAATGTCGCCGGCTTCACCTGCCGCAACGACGAGCTTCGCCGCACCGGTACCGCCGCCGTGAGCTATGCCAACTCCATGGTGCCCATGACCGTCGTGATTGGCTACGTCAACTATGCCATCGTCGCCGTGGCGGGCGGCATGCTCTGCATCAAGGGGCTCGCCGATGTGGGCGCACTTGCAAGCTACCTGGTCTTTGTGCGCCAGGCCGCCATGCCCATCAACCAGTTTACGCAGCTCGGCAACTTCTTGCTCAACGCGTTGGCCGGTGCCGAGCGCCTGTTTGCGGCTATGGACCTTGAGCCCGAGGTGGACGAGGGCTGCGTGGAGCTGGTGCAGACGGGCGACGCCGCGTGGGCGTGGAAGATTCCCGAGGGCCAGGGCGTGGGCGCGTACGGGCACTTGCATGACGTGGCAGCCGTTGATGAGTCGGGCCGCGCGGTGGCCGCCGACGGCATCGAGCTCACGTGCGGCTTGGTCCCGCTTGCCGGCGACGTGCGCTTCCACGCCGTGGACTTTTCCTACGTGCCGGGCGCCCGCGTGCTCACGGACCTCAACCTGTTTGCCAAGCCGGGGCAAAAGATTGCGTTTGTGGGCTCCACGGGCGCCGGCAAGACGACCATCACCAACCTCATCAACCGCTTCTACGAGGTCGATGACGGCGAGATCACGTACGACGGCATCGACGTCAAGCACATTGCCAAGGCCAGCCTGCGCGGGTCGCTCGGCATTGTGCTGCAGGACACGCACCTGTTTAGCGGCACCATTGCGCAGAACATCCGCTTTGGCAAGCTCGACGCGACCGACGAGGAAGTGCGCGCCGCTGCCGAGGCCGCCTGCGCCGACTCGTTTATCCGCCGCCTGCCTAGAGGGTACGACACACCGGTCACGGCCGATGGCGCCAACCTGTCGCAGGGCCAGCGTCAGCTGCTCGCCATCGCGCGCGTGGCCGTTGCCGACCCGCCGGTGCTCATCCTGGACGAGGCCACGAGCTCCATTGACACGCGTACCGAAAAGCTCATCGAGCGCGGTATGGACCGCATCATGCGCGGACGCACCACGTTTATGATTGCGCACCGCCTGTCCACCGTCCGCGACGCCGACGCCATCATGGTCCTCGAACACGGCCGCATCATCGAGCGCGGCACGCACGAAGAGCTGCTCGCCCAGCACGGCGAGTACTGGCAGCTGGCGCATGGCTTAAAAGAGCTGGATTAACCCGTTCGAGCACGATGCTTTGACCCCTCCGTGCCCCTCACCTCGCCTCAAACCATCACAACATTCGACGTTTTTTGCCAAAATCGGAAAAAGCATCGAATGTTGTGATGGTTTTTCTGCCGCTCGACCGGGTGGAATCGCTTTCTTGCGCGCGAAGGTGTGCGGACCCGTGGGCAGGGGAATAAGGTTGGTTATCCGACTCCATTGGAGGGCTCATGGACCTGCCGATCGTCCTGTCCCATAAGACTGCCTGGCTGTACCACAACGTGGTGCGCCCGTCCGAGCCGCTCTCGCGAGCAAGCAGCCTATGCGATGAGGACTCGCTTGCTAACGAGGTGGAGCCGACCGCGAGCCTGCCCAAATTGGGGCTCGATGCCAAGGGGCTGAGGGCTTCAACGGCAGTTGGGATCGTTGCCGACTATCTGGTTTCGCTCGGTATTCCACGAGAAGAGCTCGATCATATCGACACGCTCGTCAACTTCGATTTTGAGCGCTCGACGCCGGCTGGATTTAGGTGCCACGTGTTTGGGGCGCCGGTACCTCCAGGTCATCTTATCGAGGTGGCAGAGGGCCTTCTAGTGGTTGATGAGGCCATGTGCTTTGTCCAAGCGGGTTCGTGGATGAGTGAGCCCGAGCAGCTGGAATATGGCTACGAAATCTGCGCCCGATACCATTTGAATCATCTGTCGACAGGCGATTATATCGAGATGGGGCAGAGGTATACCGTTGCCGGCTTGATTGCTTATTGCAATGAGAACCGATCTCGTCAGGGGGCCATACGCGCGGCTGCCGTGCTCAGGCGCGTGCACGATGGCGCGCGGTCGCCCATGGAGACGGCCGCCGCAATCATGGTCGTAGCAAAACGTTCCCAGGGAGGGCTGGGATACGCCAAGATCGAGCTCAACCATCGGGTCGATGTTCCCAACGAGTTCAAGTATCTCGCAAAGGCCGGGTATTTCGAGATCGACGTATATGCACCTGCGAGCGGTACGGGGATTGAATACAACGGCTCGGACCATCTTGATAAACAACGCAGCGCGTCGGACGCGGAGCGTATGACCGTGCTGAGCGCGCTGGGCTTTAGGATGATCGTCCTCACCGGGACTCAGTTTGCCCACCAGCTGCAATTGCACCGGGCGATGAACGCCATCGCGCTCGCTATGGGTCTCAAGTGCGACCGAAGCGAGGCGTTTCAGAAACGGCAGAATGACCTGAGGGAATTCGTGATTCGGCACTGGAACAGCGGCCTTTAGGGGCGCTCTGGCCCTTCTGCGGGGTGCTGCGGGCAGGCAAACCATCACAACATTCGACGTTTTTCGCCAAAATCGGGAAAAGCATCGAATGTTGTGATGGTTTGTATGCTGAGGATGGGCTTGGGAAGTCCGTTTTGCTCGAAGCGACCCGTCCTGTCGTACGGGTGTCGGCATGATTCTCTCGTGGGGTATTATGTTTTCCGAAGAATAAAACGCCGCGCGAGGGGAGGGCTGCGTGGACGGGCACGTGCAACATGACGGCTTTGGCCGCGATATCAACTACCTGCGCATTGCCGTTACCGACAAGTGCAATTTCCGCTGCATTTACTGCATGCCGGCCGATGGCGTGGCGCCCCGTGCACACGATGAGCTGCTCAGTGCCGAGGAAATCGCCCGCTTCGTGCGCTTGGTGGCGGGGGAGGGCATTCGCCGCGTGCGCCTGACGGGCGGCGAGCCGCTGGTCAGCCGCCGTATCATCCCGCTCATTCGCGACATCCGCGCGATCCCGCAGATCGAGGACATCTCGCTCACCACCAATGGCGCCCTGCTGCCCAAGCTGGCGCCGCAGCTCAAAGACGCCGGGCTTAACCGCGTCAACATCTCGCTCGATACGCTCGACCCTACGCTGTTTGGAAAGATCACGCGTCTGGGCCGGCTCGAGCAGACCATGGCTGGCATCGACGCGGCGCTGGCTTGGGGCTTTGAGCCCGTTAAGGTCAACTGCGTTGTTGTGCGCCGACTCAACCAGGATGTGGCGGCCCTTGCGCGGCTCACGCTCGACCGCCCCATCCACCTGCGCTTTATCGAATACATGCCCATTGGCGACGAGCGCACGAGCTCGCATTGCGCTGTGGACCCGCATGCGCCCGCGCTCAATCCCGAGCTGTGGGACGCGAGCGACACCGTGCCGAGCGACGAGCTGCGGGAGCGCATCAATGCCGGGGCCGCCGCGACGGGACTGGGCGAGCTCGAGTCGCTCGACATCAACGACGCTCCTGCCGGCGCGGGCCCTGCGCGCTATTGGCACTTTCCGGGCGCGGCGGGAACAGTCGGCTTCATCAGCGCCATGTCCAACCATTTTTGCGCGAATTGCAACCGTCTGCGCCTGACGGCCGATGGCAACGTGCGCCCGTGCCTGTTCAGCGATGCCGAGTATTCGGTGCGTGAGGCGCTGCGCCGTGGTGATGATATGCAGGTACTTTCGATTTGGCGCGATGCCGTGGCCCACAAACCGCAGGAACACGCGATAATTGAGGGCACGCAACGATTTATGTCCCAAATCGGAGGATGATCATATGGCCAAGAGCAGGTACGCCGATGCCACCAAGGCCGCTCGCAGGGCCGCGATGTCTGCCCACAAAGTCACGGCTACTGACAGCGACGCCGACGCGTCCACGCAGCCGACTGCCAGCGCTGCCACCGAGCCCGCCCGCGACGCCCGTCGTGACGAGCTGACGCACGTGGACGCCAAGGGCGAGGTGCGCATGGTCGACGTGTCTGACAAGGCCGAGACCCATCGCATCGCCATCGCCGAGGGCACCATCCTCATGCACCCCGAGACGCAGGCCATGGTGCTGCAGGACCGCGCCAAAAAGGGCGACGTGCTTGCCTGCGCGCGTGTGGCGGGCATCATGGCCATCAAACGCACGAGCGACATCATCCCCATGTGCCATCCGTTACTCATTACCAAAAGCAAGTGCGACATTGCGCCCATCGCTGCGGCGGGGACGCCGGCCGAGGACGTGCCCGAGGGCTGGGCGCCGGCGCGCGCGGACGGGCAGGTTGGCTTTCACGTACTGGTTACGGCCGGCGTGACGGGCAAGACGGGTATCGAGATGGAGGCCCTGACCGGTGCGAGTGCCGCGTGTCTGACCATCTACGACATGTGCAAGGCCGTCGATCGCGGCATGGAGATCGTCGATGTTCGCCTGCTGCACAAGGAGGGCGGCCGCTCGGGCGTATGGGACCGCGCAGAGCGTCAGGCCGCTGCTGTTGAGTCCGTGGCCGCTGACGGTGCCGCGCCCGCGAGCGCACCCGTCACCGTCGCTCCCGCAGCTCCCACTCCGGCCGTCCCCGCGATCGCGTTTATCGGCTACCAAAACTCGGGCAAGACCACGCTCGTCGAGAAGGTTATCGCCGAGCTCACCCGCCGCGGCCTGCGCGTGGGTTCGCTCAAGCATCATGGGCACCACGGCTTTGATATCGACGTGCCCGCTAAGGACACCTGGCGCCATCACCAAGCCGGCTCCAAGCACGTGGGCCTCATCTGCGCCACGCGCTGGGCGGAGTACGCCGACACGCGCGAGGAGGACGAGATGCCCGCGCGCGAGCTGCTGTCGCGCTACAACGATGTCGACGTGGTGATCATCGAGGGCTACAAGACCGAGGGTTTCGACAACATCGTGGTCGCACGCTCCGGTGTCGACCGTCTGCGCGGCAAGAGCTCGCTCGACCTGGTCGACGGCCGCACGCTGGCCCTTGCCTGCAACGAGGCCCTGGCGCGCCAGGCCTTCGATGCCGGCTTTGCGACCCGAGCCATCAACATCAACGACGCCCGAGCCATCTGCGATCTCATCCAAGACCACCTTTAAGGCTTGACGCTGCGCCGGCCCCAAGCACCCCATCTCGCCCCTCAAACCGTCGCTCGCGTACCAAAGTACGCGTCGCTCCTCTTTCGGGGCGACCTGGGGCACTTGGAACCGGCTCGCTGCGCTGCCATATCATTGGGCCACCACAGGCAGGCACCTTTGTGGTGGCCTTTGCTTTGGTAGATTTTTGGGACATGCCTTAAAATCTACCAAGTAGTTCATCCGGGCGAAGACGGAGAGAAGGGGCCCGATGCGTCCTTAACGTTATATACAGAAAGATTGAGTCGATGGTCGGCGGTCAATGCCTGCGGCCCGTATTCGTATGCAACAAGGAGCCCACATGTCTACATCTCCATTTCCTAAATCCCAACCATCGCTGTCCGCGCGGGCCAAGCGCCTGGTGGCAATGCGATTTCTCATCTACACCGGCTTCCAGACCAGCTACTTTATCGGCGTTATCGGAACGCTCACCTATGCGGACGGCGCTTCGGTCGTCGCGACGTCGCTGGCCGTCATGTTTATGAACGTCTTCGTGATCCTGGGGTCCTTTGCGGGTGGCGCGGCGCTCGACGCCTGGGGTCCGCGCCGCCATTTCTGGCTGAGCATCGTCGGCACACTGGCAACGGGCGCGGCGATCATCGCCTTTGGCGACGCGACCGAGACGGTCCTTGCCGGCGCGGTACTCTTGGGCTTTGTAATGGGATTCGCCCAGCCCATCGCCACGTCCTATCCGGCCTATCTCACCGACGACCCTGTCGAGCTCAAAGACATCAACTCCACCATCACCATGTTCTCCAACGTGAGCATCATCGTTGGCCCCACGCTGGGCGGCTTTGCCGCGGCGGCTGCATCGTCGCGCGCGGTGTTCGTGCTCATGATGCTCTTTACCGTGCTGGCGCTTATCGCCGGCTGGGGGTTTAAGCCGAGGGAAGGCCGCATCGCCGGGCGCGCGGGCCAAAGCTCCAGCCCCAACACGCCCGCCCGCGCCACCTTCGCGACCAGCATCAAGACGGTCTTCACCAACAGCGTCCTCGCCCTGCTCTTCTGCATCATCTTCCTTTCGAACTTTGGCTACGGCGCCTTCGATCCGCTGGAGTCGTTCTTCTATCGCGACGTCCTGCACGTCGGCGTCGAATGGATGGGCTGGCTTTCGTCGGCCTGCGGCGTGGGCGCGGTGCTGGGCGCCGTGGTCGCGCTTCGCATGCCGCCGCGCTTCGTCAGCCTTAAAACGTTGCTCGTGGCGCTTATGACCGTAGGCCTGGGAAGCCTGCTCTACGTGGGCACGCCGTACGTGGGAGTGGCCCTTATCGGCCAGATCGCCCTGGGCATAGCTTGGGGTGTCGTCAACCCGCTCCACAACACCATTGTGCAAACGACGGCTCCGCTCGAGCAACTCGGCCGTGTGAACTCGGTCATGGGCTTTGGCAATATGTTCGCCGGCGTGGCGCCGCTGGCGATTGCCCCGTGGCTGGCGGCGACGTTTGGCGTGCAGCAGACGCTCATCGGAGCAGGCATGGTCGTGACGGCAGTCCCCGCGGCGTTGCTGCTGTTTGGGCGCCGGCATTTTGATCGTGCCGCAAGGCAGTAAAAACCATCACAACATTCGATGAAAATCGCGATTTTGCCGAAAAACATCGAATGTTGTGATGGTTTGGCCCGCAAACGTCACTTCCACCACAAAGGGGCCAGGCACCTTTGTGGTGGTTTTTGCTTTGACGGGCCACGCCTGTGCCTTGGTATACCATGTACGCCGTTCACGAATACACCCCACACCGCCACACTACCCAGAAAGGGCCCCATGGACGCCACCTTCAGCCACATCAAAGCCGTGTTCTGCGATATCGACGGCACGCTGCTCACAAGCGAGCACACGGTGTCCCCGCGCACCGTGGCCGCGATCCGCGCCCTGCGCGAGCGCGGCGTGCTCTTTGGCCTGTGCACCGGGCGCGACGCCCACGCGACCGAGGCCATGTATGAGCTCTGGGGCATCGAAGGCCTGGTGGACGTGATGGTGGGCTGCGGTGGCGCCGAGGTCATCGACCGCGCACACGGCATCAACGAGCTGAGCTACCCGCTGCCGGGCGAAACCATCGCGCGCATCTGCAAGCACATGGCGGACCTTCCGGCAACGCCCGTTTGCCCCCGAGACGGCGTGTTCTACGTTCCCGAGACCAACGCGTGCGTCGAGCACCTGTCGCGCGTCGACGGCGTGCCCTACCAGGTGGTCGATTTTGCCGAGTTCTTGCGCGAGCCGCAGCCCAAGGTGATGTTTACCATGGCGCCCGAGGTAATGCCGCGAGTGATTGAGCGGGCGTCGACGTTTGCCGATGACACTGTTAAGGCGGCGGCTCTGCAAACCACGCAGCGGCTCTACGAGTTCATGGATCCGCGCGTGTCCAAGACGCGCGGCCTTGTGCGCGTGGCGGAGCTCAACGACATGGAGCTCCAGGACATCTGCGTGTTTGGCGATGCCGATAACGATACCTGCATGGTGGCTGACGCTGGCGTGGGCGTGGCCATGGCAAATGGCAGCGATGCCACCCGTGCCGTCGCCGACTTTGTAACCGCGAGCAACGACGAGGACGGCATCGCGATCTTTATCGAGGAACATCTGCTGTAGCGCCGGGGGAGAGTCACCGCAAAGGGAACAGACACCTTTGCGGTGTCCTCAGGCGATTTGGGCGAATTGATGCCTAAAATCTGCGCGAAAATTCAGATATGGTTGTCTGAACATTACGCTTCTAACTACCGATGAAATAAAAATATTCCCATCAATTTGGTAGTCTATTCCTCCCGGTTAATGACCTACCGTTCACGGTCGATTTTCGACCGTTCACAGGATGTTTGCTCTTGAGCAAAATGTTGTGCAAATAAATAAAATGCTATTAAAAAACTGATAACTGGCTTAATTACCAGCAGAAATAGATATTTCATAGCGAATAAACGAAGGTAAATCCGAGCAAATGTCAAGGGAATTGAGAACTGGCTACAAAAATGTCGGTTTTGTTGCTCGGATGTTTAAACAATAGTTACAATAGTATTACTAAGCGTGCGCAATTTCAGGTTGCGCAGATACGTTTGATAGTGAAAGAGCAAGATCGCGGTCTCTTGGGGAGGAGACATCGATGAAAGCGAATTCAGAAAAAACTAAGCAGAGTAAAAAAGCGACGCGCCGTGTACTGGCAGGCGTTTTGTGCGGAGCCTCCGTGCTGAGCCTGGTACTGTCGCTCGTCATGCCCCCGATCTCCCAGGCCATTGCTAATGATGCCCAGGCAGCCTCTACCGAGAAAACTGTAATGGGGGGGGTTCCTCAAGTGAGTCTACTGATGTAGACAACACTGGCGGGGATGTCCGAAAACCAGAATAGTGACGAGGTCGAGGGCGGCGAGACTGGCGACGATGCTTCCGAGGCAGATCCGTTGTCTGATGACGCGGAAGCCGAGGGTGCTGCGCAACCTGCGGATGATGGAGAGCCCGTCTATAAGGTCGCTACTATTGCAAATGAAGGTGAGGCTCACGGACTTCAACAAGATACGGACGGTTACACGCTGCTGGAGAGTGACGATGATTGGACTACCTATCTTGCCATGGAGAAGAAGCCCGAAAAGCTGCGTCTTGCGGCTGATATTAGTTCGAGTACATCAATCACCATCAGCCAAAACACCACGATCGACCTTGCGGGGCACAAGCTTAATTACCGCACCGGCAGCAACGACACGTTCATTACGGTTAAGAGTGGCGCACTTACCATTGAGGACTCTGCAACACCAATCGATACGACTTCTCTTGTTGATGGTGATCATCCCGGCCAGCCCGCAATCATGGCATGGGATGCCAGCAACAAAGCTACTCTTACCTACTATGTGACATCAAGTGTGCCTAATGAGGACCGCCTTGGCACCACTGAAACCACAACTAAGCATGTCGTCAGCGGCTTCGGTGCAATTATCGGTGCGTCCGAAAGCGGATCGGTTCAACAGGTCATTTCCGTTCAGGATGGCGGTACGCTTAACCTCACCGGCGGTATGATCACAACGCCGAATAACTTGGCTAACAATGGCCATATTATTTTTGCCGAAGGCAAGAATAACGATACCCAAGTGAATATCAGCGGCGGCTATATCACTGGCGCGAATCTTAATCAGCAGCGCGGAGGCTGGGGCGGCGGCCTGTGCGTAGTAGGCGCGAAAGTCACAGTCAACATGACCAACGGCGTGATTGCCGCGAACAAGGCCGCTTCTGGTGGCGGCATTTATGCTGAGAATGCCACGCTGAATCTCTCCGGTGGTGTCATCTCGGGCAACGCTACGTATGCAAACACTATCAACAATGGAGATGACACCAATGATGGCGGTTACGGCGGCGGTGTTTACACCAAGGGCGCAAACGTTACCATCAGTGGATCTGCCACTATAACTAACAACCGCGCTAACGCTCGCGTTGCTGACAGTAACGTTTATAACAACGGCCTGCTCGGCGGCGGCGGCATTGCGTCTACCACCAATGGAACGCTAACTATGACGGGCGGCTCCGTTACGGCCAATTACTCCCATGAGGCTGGCGGCGGAATCTACGCTGGCTTTTGGAACCAGAAGATTACGTTCAAAATGACG
Source organism: uncultured Collinsella sp. (assembly GCA_902490325.1). Taxonomy (GTDB): domain Bacteria; phylum Actinomycetota; class Coriobacteriia; order Coriobacteriales; family Coriobacteriaceae; genus Collinsella. Next base: position 34,652 of record CABUDJ010000009.1, read on the forward strand.
GGCGGTACAATCGCGGGCAACGTGGCGGAGAACGCCGAAGGCGGCGGTCTGCGTATCAGCACTGATACGCACGCGACAATTGACGCTGACGCTGACGGCAAGATATATATCACCAACAACAAGACCATGACGGGCTCTAACTCTGGCGAAGGTCGCAAAGGCGACTGGGGCGGCGGCGGTATCTTCATTCAGAAGAACGGTAGACTCACCATTCTCAAATCGCTCATCACTGACAATAAGGCCGGTGGCTGGAGCGGCGGAATTGGCGCATGTCCTACGGGCGAGACGATCGTTTCACACTCCAATGGTGCTGCTATCTATGGCAATACTGATAACGTTGACCAAGATGGCGCTACATTGGATACACCCCATTATTCCGCTGGTGGCGATGGCAAAAAGCAAGACCAGGATCCTGATTACATCACGCCTGACTTCAAAAGCGCCGGCCATAAGGATTTCTTCCTGGTACGTAATAAAGATGGCGCGGATAAGACGATCGCTGTCGTTCTTGGCAAGATGCTCGGCGGCGGCTCAGCTGGCTGGCACGGCACCTGCGACGGAAATCCGGTTACCATCGACCCAAATGGCGGTGCCGAGGCTAAGTACATGTTCGGTTTGGAGGCTCAGCCGACTGATGATGCCATAAATAAGGCGCAAGGCGCGGCTACGACCATCATCAGTGGCAACTACTCCTATACCCATGGTGGCGGCATCATGACCAACGGCGATCTTGTCGTCGGTGAGGTTACTTCCCTGGACGTGTATCCTGCAATCAAAGTCAAGGCTAACAAGGTCCTCATGAAGGACGGCGAACCGCAAGGCCTCACGGGCCACGGCTATAAGTTCAAGCTGTTGGGTAAAGCCGCCGATTCAGCTGGGGAGCCGTATTGGAATACGGACGGCTCACTTAACGCAAACGGATGCGAGGCGACGTCCGAGGTTACCGTTAATGACAAGGGAGAGATTGTCATTGATACGGCTGCTAACTATCAATCGGGCGATTACGACCTCTACCTTGTTGAAGTTCCTATCGATGAAAAGGGAACAAAGTTTGATAAGGCTATTTACAAAATACATATAAAGGTTGGTACGAAACTAGTTGATACGACCAGCCTCTTGGGGATCGATATTAATCGTTATGGAGTTGATAAGAGCGCTTCCACAGTATCCGTAAAAAAGGAAGGCGCAGCGGACTTCACCGCGTGCGAATCTGACTTCTATGGTTGGATCGAAGATGCGAACGATAAGACCGTCTCGACCGTAAAAATCGGTAACGACTCCAAACCTGCGTTTACGAACGAACTTGCGCCCTACCAGACCTCAGGCACTTGGACACCTCAGGTGACCAAGAAGGTCGATGGCGGCGAGATGAAGAAGTTCAAGTTCGAGCTGTACACCAAGGATGCCAGTGGCAACAAGCAGGTGCTCGATACCAAATGCACTAGTAAGGGGGCGGGCAATGAGGCAATGGTGACGTTTGCGAATCAGACGATTGGCCCGCTTGGTATCAAAGATCTCACTGGTGGCAAAGCAACAGTCACCTACTACATCTGTGAATGCGACGCCAGCAAGCCCGATGGCACCAAACACGAAGGCTACAAGAACGACACCAAGACCTTTAAGGTTGTTGTGACGGCAGAGGATGACGGCAAAGGACATCTGACCTGCACGCCGGCCTACTACGAGGTCGACGCCAACAATCATGTGAGGGAGACACCGACCGATAACCCCACCTTCACCAACACCTACTCAACCTCTTTGCCCCTTTCTGGTATGTCGGGCGTCACTCTGACATACCTTGCCGGCGCGGCGGTGCTTTGCGCTGCTGCGGCCTGGATGTACATTCGTCGCAAGGCGAATGCGAAGGGGGGTGAGCGTCGTGAATAAGAATGTTAGCTCCTTCCCGATCTTGTTTGCGCTGCTTGCCCTCTTGATCGGCACCTGCGCGGTTGTGTTCCCCGCCTCCGCGCAGGCCGCGCCGACCTCGACCGGTTCCATCACGGTGAGCGGCACCGTAGCGAGCAGCTACGATGCCTACCAGATCTTTAGCGCCGATGTCTCCGATGGCGACAACGACGCCAAGATCGCCACCGACCTCGCTTGGGCAAGCGACGCCGCACGCGACGCTGTCCTGCCTGTGGTGCACAGCGCGGGCATGCCCAATTCCCAGACCACCGCGCAGGAAGCTGCCGAGTGGCTCAACGCCGATTCCCACCTTACGAGTGCGCTGAGCGCACAGCTCGCTCGTTCCCTCCAGAGCTCTGGCGCCGTGTCCGTGGCCCTTAACGCGGGCACGGAGGCCAAGCTGCCCTGCGGCTACTGGCTCATCGTCGCCGACGACGACGCCATCGCCCAGGGCGAGGCCGGCACCGCGCCGATCATGGCCCTGGTGGGCGGCAGCGCCGTCACCGTCAAGCCCAAGGCGGCGACCCCCAAGGTCCAAAAGCACGTGCTGGAGGACAGCACCGCCGCCTGGGGCAAGGCTGCCGACGCCACGGTCGCCGACGACCTGTACTGGCGCCTCTCGGCCACGGTCCCGGCGGGGCTCACGGCCTACGACACCTACACGGTGCAGTTCGTCGACACCATGAGCGCGGGGCTCGACCCCTCCAAGGTCGCCGCGAGCATGCGCGTGTACGTGGCGGCGGGCGCCGAGGGCGGCTTCGACGCCGTCCCGACCGGCAAGGACGGCCGTGCCGGCACCGAGCCCGCCAAGGGCTGGACCGACATCACGGCCCAGTGCGGGGTCTCGGTCGAGGGCAATGCCTTCACCGTGCGCACCGGCGACCTGATCGTCGCGCTCGGCGGGGCCGACGCCTTCACCGCGGGCGCCCGCGTGGTCGCTGTGTACAACGCGCCGCTCGCCAGCGGCTGCAACCACGGCATCGCCAAGGGCAACCCCAACGAGGTCTACCTGCGCTACCCGCGCTCTCCCTTGTCCGACCAGTCCGGCGACGCCGGCTTCACCCGCACGCCGAGCGATGACGCGACGGCCTACACCTGGGATCTCGCGCTTACCAAGCGCGGCAGCGACGGCGACAAGCCGCTTGCCGGGGCGGTCCTGAGCATCGCCGACGATCGCGGTCGCACACTGGCGGCCGACGGTACGTGGGATGCGGAGGGCAAGGCCACCGTCACCACGGGCGAGGACGGCCGCGTGACTGTCTCGGGCGTGGACTCGGGCAAGCTGGAGGTCCGCGAGCTCAAGGCGCCCAAGGGCTACACCGCCTTTGAGGGTACGCGCTCCGTGACGGTCAAGGCCGAGGGCCTGGACGTCGATCAGGTGGCCGCCGCCAAGCCCAAGCTCACCATCACGGCCGAGTCGCCCCTGCGCGCCGACAGCGCGGACGGGTCGACGGGCAGCCTGGAGGCGTCGCTCATTAACACGCCCACCGGCACACCCCCTAGCATTACCACCGGAGGCTTTATGCCCTCGACTGGCGATATGGCAATGTACGCCGCGGCCGCTGCAGCGGTCGCCGGAGCCGCGCTCATCGTGGTCGCGCTCCTGGTCAAGCGGGGAGGTGGCAGCCATAAAGAGTAGCTGGCAGCCCCGCAGAGAGCGGGGCGAGACGTAGCGAAGCAGATGCTAAGACACAGACAGACAGATTTAGATCAAATGGAATTCAAGCAGAAAGCAGAGGAAAAGAAGATGAGCATGAGCAAGAACATCGCCCGCCTGGCAGTAACCGCCGGCCTCACAGCAGCGCTGAGCTTCGGCGGCGTCATGGCGCCGGTCACGATGGCGTTTGCTGAGGATGGTGCGACGGGTAGTATCACGATTAACCAGGTCGAGGGTAATCAGGGCACCACGTTCACGGCATATCAAATCTTCAAGGCCAAGGTGACCGATACAACTACTGGCAAGACCGCTCAGGATATTACTTGGGCTAGCTCCGATCTTGGCACGAAAGTTACTTATGCCATCAAGAATGACTGGGCTGGCTATAAGAAGTTGACGAAAGATGAGCAGCTTCCTGAGAACCCCACGGCCCAGGAGGTCGCCGACTTCCTCATGGCGCATGCGGATAATCCGATTGCGGGTTCGGCTGACGGAAAGACAAAGGGAACGCGAGTCGCTACTGACAATGTTCTCTACGCAGTCGCGAATGCCGTTAAGAGTGAGAGTTCTGCCGCGATTAACATCCCTACTGGTAGTTCTTGGACTCCTGATCTGGCGAATGGCAACGGCTACTACCTGTTTGTGACCAACGAAAGTAGTCTGGGCACTAACAAGAAGAACACTGGCACCTCTCCGATTTTCGCTATCGTGGGTGGTAAGCCCGTAACGGTCACCGAGAAGACCAGCATCCCCACTGTCAACAAGCAGATTCTTGCCGCGACTTCTGATGATCCCACGAAGCTGACAGATTGGGCTGGCGTTGCTGACTCTCAAATCGGACAGGAAGTGACCTACAAGCTTACCGGTAAGGTTGCGGATAACTACGCCAGCTACGATACCTATTCCTATAAGTTCACCGACGTGCTTTCCAGCGGCCTTGATTACGTTGACGGATCGGTAGAGGTGTATGCGCTGAACGGCACTACCTACACTAAAATCAATGGGAACAAGTATTCTGTGACGAATGCTGATGCCAGTAACAACAACACCCTCACGGTGGAATTCAAGGTCGGCGGCGGTGACAAGGGCCTCAAGGGCGTTACGGGCGTAGATGCTAACACCCGGATCGTGGTCTTCTACAAGGCGAAGCTCAACGCAAGCGCGAATATTGCGGGTGCAAACAACCAGCTGAAGGTCAATCCTAACACCGTTACGCTCGAGTATTCCAACAACCCCATGTCAGGTGGCATTGGCACCTCGGCGTCCGATACGGTTGAGGACTACACGTACGGCCTCAAGATCAACAAGGTCGACTTGGGAACGGAGCGGGCTCTGAACGGTGCTCAGTTTACCATTCAGGTGAATAAACCAAACGATAAGACCTTGGATGGTAAGTTTGTTGGGGAAGACGGCACCCTCTCCACCGAGGAACATGTATTCCAGACCAATAACGACGGATCTTTTACAGTGAAGGGTCTCGACGCCGGCAAATATACCGTGACAGAGAAACATCTCGAGGGTTATGCCGATATCTCACCGTTCGATTTCGAGATTGTTCCGACCATGTCAGAGGATGGGACTAAAATTGATAAGATAACGCTTTCTATGTCCCAAACTGACAAGCTTATCGCTGGCATCAATGATGATGGCGAGGGTAAGGTTGGCGATAACAAGCTTGAGGTCAAAACTGGCACAGCCACAAACGACGACGGCACCTTCAACATCACCGTCGGCGATACCAAGCAGGTTGGCCTCCCGCTCACCGGTCTTAACGGCGTGACCTTCACTTGGATCGCTGGTGGCGCGGTGCTGTGCATCGGCGTGGCGCACCTCATCCGCAGCCGTAAGCAGGCTGAGGAGTCCGAGCAGGAGTAGCGCTCGCTCACCCATCCCTTTGGCAGGTGGGATGTGATGGCCATGACCGTCCGCACCACCTTTCTCGTCCATCGACGTTCTTGCTTTGCCGTTCTCTTTTCGGGGCAGACTCCACGCTGGAGTTTGCCCCGTTCTTTTTGGACAACACAGGCAGCCTCCACCGTCCGATGCGGACTCATCCGTCATCGCGTTTCTTGACTCGTATGAGGTTCGGTTTAAGGTCCGTAGGCGCACGCGC
>CABUDJ010000010.1 GCA_902490325.1 uncultured Collinsella sp.
TCGTAGAGCGCCCAGTTCGCCTGCCGGTTGCCGCCGCGGTTGAGCCTGTGCCGGTCCGTCTTCCCGCTCGACGCGGGGATCGGGGAGGCGCCGCACATCATCGAGAACGCCGCCTCGCCCTTCAGCCTGCCGGGGTTGTCGCCGGCGGCCACGACCAGGGCGGCGGCGGTCGTGGTGCCGCAGCCCTCGACGCCGAGCAGCGCGGGCGCGTTCGCCTCCAGCAGCGCGCGGATGCGCTCGTCGAGGGACTCGACCTGGCTGCGGGCCTCCTTCCAGACCGCCGCGACGGACCGCAGCGAGGCCAGCACGCTCTCCTCGAGCGCGTCGCCCGCCTTCCTCCCGCGCGCGAGCAGCGGCATGAGGTCCTTCGGCCGCTCGCGGCCCCTGAACCGCTCCCTCAGGGCGCTCGGGGCCGTCGTGAGCATCGACTTCGCGCAGGCCACGCAGGACGTGGACGTCGCGACGGCCAGCCTGCGCGCGACGTAGAGCTGGCGCACCGCCTCGACCCAGCCGTCCTGCGACTTCGGCACGGAGCAGCCCTTCCCGGACGCCGCCTTGCGCGCCGCGCGCTCGGCGTCCAGCGGGTCGCTCTTCCCCTCGCCGGGCCTCACCTTGTCCCTCTTGGGCCTGAGCACCTCGACGACGTTGTACCCGAGCTCCACGAGCCTCCTCGTCAGCCCGGCCCCGTACGATGCCGTGCCCTCGACGCCGACGACCATGCAGCTCCCCGGGTCGCCTATCGCCTCCGCCAGTCTGTCGTAGCCCTCGGGGTCGGCCCCGAAGCTCCCGCTCCAGATCTTCCTCCCGAGGCCGTCGAGCAGGCACAGGACATGCACGTCCTTGTGCGTGTCGACGCCCGCGATGACCGTTTCGCCTTCCATTTTCGCTCCCCTCGGTCTGCCGCCTGCTCCGCGCCCGGGTCTCCCAGACATTGCACTGACGGGAGCGCTACAATCCAATTGGCTTGTCCGATTGTCCGCGCTCATGCTCCTATTAGGTCATGGCAGGACTCCGGGACGCGGATGCCGGGGCGAGACAGGTCGGATTTGAGGACGGCCGAAGAGGCGTCAGCAGGTCAGTGGGTCATCGTCCCGGCATTCAGCATCAGGGTAGCGCTGCGACGCGGAAATCGCGCGCCGTTGCCGCGCCCCGCAGTGCCCGCTTCCCCCGAGAACAATTATCAGTGCAGGTAGCTTACCTGGCATGTTCCGGCGTGGTCAGACTAAGCCAAAAAGTCTACTCACTTGCAAAAAAGGGCGCCTCCACAACAGCGAAGGCGCCCTCGGGTGGCAGACCATTTGACTGAATAGGAAAGAAAGGAAAAAATAGGAAAGAAAGGAAAGGAGACTTATGACTGAAACCATCTTCTCCCCCTCATTTGGAAATCGCCCATCCTATCTCGTCGGGCGCGAAACTGTAATTTCGACATTCATATCCGGCCTTGAGCAGGAACCGGGCAATCGCGACCGAGCCATGCTCATGCTTGGACAGCGAGGCAGCGGCAAGACAGTTCTTCTGTGGGAACTTGCCGACCGCGCACGCAAGCTCGGCTTTGTTGTCGCCACGCCTACCGTAGCCTCCGAGGATATGCTCGAGCGCATTGTCGAGAAAATCCAAGAAGCAGGCAAACCTTACGTCAACAAACGCCGCCTTCCCAAACTCGCGAGCGGCAGCCTAAGTGTTTTCGGGCTCTCGGCAGGCCTCGAGTTCACACGAGACGTGCAGGAGACCAAGAGCTTTCAGTTCAAGCTCACGCAGCTCGCGCGCAAACTGACCGAGCAGGGGCACGGCATCCTCATCCTCATCGACGAGCTCCAAGCAAATTCACCCGAGATCAGACAGCTCGTCACCGCCTATCAAGAGCTGGTCGGCGAACGACTCAACGTCGCGCTCGTCATGGCGGGCCTTCCGGGAGCCGTCTGCGCAACACTCAATGACCGTGTGCTGACATTTCTCAACCGCGCTCGAAAGGTCACGCTCGAGCCACTTTCGGTCGGAGATGTCGATACCTATTACCAGCGGGCTTTCGATGAGCTCGGCCTTGATATTCCAAGCGATCTTCGCCTCCGTGCCGCTCGCGCAACCCAAGGCTCGCCCTATATGCTGCAACTCATCGGCTATAACATCGCCAATCGCTGCAGGACAGGCGAACGTGCGACGCAAGGGTTAATCGACGGAGCCATCGAGGCGTCGAAAGTCGATTTCGAAAACGATGTGTGCGAAACGACGCTCGCCGCGCTGTCAGACCAAGACGTCGCGTTTCTCTCCGCAATGACTGATGACGAAGACGCTGTGTCTCGCATTTCTGATGTTGCGAAGCGCATGTCAGTCACACCCGACTATGCGCAAAAGTATCGCCGGCGCCTCATCGACGCCGGCGTTATCGAGCAGGCGCGCCGCGGCTACGTGCGCTTCGCCGTCCCCTATATGGCCGATTACCTGCGCAGCCAGCTCTAGGCAACCACCGCAAAGGGGACAGGCACCTTTGTGGTGGGTTGGGCCCGCTCGTCTCGGTCTGTAACAGTTAGGCCGTCAAAACCGGGCTTGGCGTTACAGATTGAGATTGTTCGGGCGGCCCCCGTGGTTCGTCTTGATCTGTAACAGATAGAGACGATTTAGCGCGCCAACTGTTACAGATTGAGACGGAAGACCCTAGTCCACGGTGATGTCGAGGTTCTTGCCGACGAGACCTACGTAGCCGCCCTCGGCAGCCTTGGGACTATCTGCGTGGCAGAGAACCCACTTGTCGGCCTTCCAGTAGCAGTAGCTGTCGCCGGCGGCGGACATGTTGGCAGCGGCCTCGGGACGCGGACCATTGGTGCCGGCGGGCAGCGCTACCATTACCTGGAAGCCACCGTCGTCGACCATGCACGGCGTGTAGTGCAGCGTCGTGGCGTAGACCTCGACGAGCGTGCCGGCCGGCGCGCGGAAGGCCTTGACCTGCGCGGTATCGAGCTTGCCGTCGACGATCTGCTCGCGCTTGGCCAGCAACAGGATAAAATCGCGGGCGCCCAGGTTGAACTCGCTGGCGCGGTGATACTCCAAGCAGTTGAGCTTCGTGTTGTGGCCGTTGCACCAGCCCAGCTGGAACGGACGGCCGCCATACATGAGCAGGCCGAGCGCATCGGCGCCCTCGACCTGCTCCAGCTCAGGCGCGGAGGCCACGTACTTGCTGCCCTCGGGGATGGGCGTTGCGGAGAGCGCCTCGACGAGCGGGGCGGTCAGGCTGGACGGGACGTCATCCCACACGCGGCCATAGGGTTTGAATTCGGGGTCGGTAACAGAGTAGATATGCATGTTCGCTCCTGTTCGTTTGTGTGATATTACGAACATTCTAGAACAATCACGCGCGGTTTTAAACGTCCGCCATGTCCGCTCAACAAAAAGGCACCCCCGCATAAGCGAAGGCGCCCAGTGAACTCATTTTGAGCGACGAAACCTTTACGCCTGCTGATAGTGCAGGTGTGCCTCATCGATATCGATCAGATCGCGGTCGAGATAGCGACGCGCGAGCCAATTTGCCATAGGGAGATTCTGGTCCAGGTAGTTACCGCACTCTTCGGGAGCGGCACCGGGGACATCGCCCTCGAAGCCAGCAACAAACTCGAACAACTCGCGCACGAGCGGCAAGATCTCCTCACTCGTCACCTCGCCAAACACAACCAGGTAAAAGCCCGTGCGGCAGCCCATAGGGCCAAAGTAGACAATACGGCTCGACCACTCGGCATGGTTGCGAAGGAACGTCGCGCCCAGATGCTCGATGGTGTGGCACTCGGCCGTGTTCATAACCGGTTCTTTGTTGGGCGTGGTCAAGCGCAGGTCAAAGGTGGTGACGGCGGCACCGGTCGCCGGATCGCGGTCGACGCGGCTCACATACACGCCGGGCTCAAGCAGCAGATGGTCAACGGAAAAACTCGCGATGCGCTCCATGGCAGATCCTCTCGGTAGTCAATTTGGGACAGGGCTCTTTTAGCTGGTCGCAACAATCCCACCCATGATAGCAGTCAAAAAAGCCCCGTCCCAAATGACTACTTTGGGACGGGGCGCCGCGCAGCCGATAATATCGACCGTTCAGCATCTAGTTTTCTGACCCCTCACCTATTGATGCTGCGTCGTCCGCAATGCAGAGCGTGCGAGCAGCTCAACAGCCAAAAACCCGGCAGCGACTGTAATCGCCACCAGACCAATAGATGGCCTGCACTTACAGCGCCTGCAAACAAGTTGCGACGGCACCGTAGATATTGGCGTCGTTACCCAGCTGCGCCGGGACCACGTGCGGACGAGGCATATCTTTCAGAAAACCAGTGTAGTGCGCCATGACGTCATCCATCTTACGGTCGAGCGCCTCGAACAGCGCGGGATGGCAGCTGATGCCACCACCAATCGCGAAGACTGCCGGGTCGATGACGCACTGCAGATTCACAAGCACACGATCAAACAGCTCAGCATAGGCATCCAATCCGCGCTGCACGGCGGCGACTTCGGACGCGCTCCCGTGCTCCAGTAGCTCGAAGATCCGTCGGCCATCGAGGGCCTCCAGTTCAGCTTCATCCGAAATGCCAAGTTCGACTGCCACGAGATTCTGCAGGCCGTGCCATCCGCTCGAAGTCGCGAACGTATCACGATGATCAAGCGGTTCGCTTACGTTGTTGGACAGGAAGCTGAACTCGCCCGCGAAGCCGCCCGCACCTGTCAGCACCCGGCCGTCAACCACGATGCCTCCGCCGATGCCCGTACCGATTACCGCCACGCAACCCACGTCCACGCCGCGCAACGCGCCGGCAGCGTACTCGCCAAGCGCACAGCTTTTGCCGTCGTTGACAACGGTCACGGGCAGCCCCAGCCGTTCGCGCAGCGCTCGGCCAAGCGGAAACCCGTCCATGTACGGCAGCGCACCACCGCGATGGATCGTCCCGTCTGGATCGACCTCGTAACCGAAGATGCCACCTGGGGCCGAGATGCCCACGCCTACAACCTGTCCGCGATACGGCCCTACGAGTGCCGCGAGCGCGTCGACCAGCTGATCGGCCGAGACGAACGCCGTCGGAATCGAACCACGGTCACCAAACTCGTAGTTCTCATTCACAATCGCCCATTTGACGCTCGTTCCGCCGATATCAATTCCAAACAGCTGCCTCATGGCCGCTCCCCTCTCGCTCAATGCGTCTACATGCTCGCAGGCTCTTCCATAAAGGCCATGAGCCTGCGGTTGAGCAGACGACCCCAAAACGTGCAGATACCGCCCGCCAGGAGCGCGGCGGCTACGGTGCCGATACCGATGCCCACCGCAGCACCCGTACGCACAAGCCCGAAGACCAGTGAGATGCCCACACAGCTCCCGTCAAAGAAATACTTCGCCTTACCAAATTCACAGTGAAACACCTGGGAGAGCGTCTGCACCATGCCGTCGGGCGCCACGGGGACGAGCCGCGCAGAGACGCCCAGCGTCACGCCGAGCGCTGTGCGTGCATTCATTACAACGCCGCAGCTCAGGAATAGAATCCCACATACGCAGACCATCATTCGACGCGTTGGACTCTACCGCATCACATCACACTCTCGTTCGCATCTTTACCTATCGGCACGAATAGCGCTCCGTGATATCGCCCCAGGGCGTCACTCGTACGCAATCGTCGCCTCGACGGCATGGCGCCAGCCGCCGATCTTTTTGGCTCGCTCGTCGGCGGGCATCGAGGGCTCCACAATGCCGCGGGCACCGTACACGTCAACCACGTCGCGCGTATACATGCCCAGCGCGATACCGCAGGCCCAAGCCGCGCCCAGACCGCTCATCTCGTCGTTGCTCGCAATGCGGATGGGCGAGCCGACCAAATCGCTCTCAAACTGCATCAGGTACGCGTCGCGCGTGGGGCCGCCGTCAACACGAAGCTCGGCAAGCGCCGCGCCCGAATCCTCGACCATCGCATCAATGACGTCAAAAATCTGATAGGCGATCGACTCGTCGGCAGCCTTTACGAACTCCGCGCGGCCCGTGGTGCGTGTCATACCAAAAACGCATCCCTCGGCATCACTTGCCCAGTGCGGGGCACCCAGGCCGGTAAACGCCGGCACAAAGTAGACATGGCTCGCCGGGTTGGCGGCGTAGCACAGGTCGGTGACCTCCTCGGGGTTGTTGATGAGCTCCAGGTCGTCGCGCAGCCAGGTCTTGACGGCGCCGGCGTAGCTCACGTTGCCCTCGAGTACATACTCGGTCACGCCATCCATACGCCACGCAAGCGAGCTCGAAAGCCCGTGCGAGCTGGCGACAAACTCGTTGCCGACGTTCATCATGACCGAACTGCCGGTGCCATACGTCGCCTTGGCCATGCCGCGGCTGTGGCAACCCTGCGCAAACAGGGCCGCATGGCTGTCGCCCAGCACGCCGTGTACCGGCACGGGCGCGGGCAAAAAGCCGCCCAAGTCCGTTGTGCCAAACAGACCGTCGGAGTCGGTCACCTGCGGCAGGCAGGCCGGATCGATGCCAAAGGCCTCGCACACCGGCTCGCTCCAGCAGCCACGGCGCAGGTCGAAGAGCTGCGTGCGGCTGGCATTGGACCAGTCACAGCGAAACTCCGCGCCGCCCGTGAGCGTCCAGACCACCCAGGCATCGATGGTGCCCAGACACAGCTCACCCGACGCCGCGGCCTCGGCAGCCGCCGGAACGTTCGCAAGGATCCAAGCCATCTTGCCCGCCGGATAGTAGGGCGAAAGCACCAGGCCCGTTGTGTCACGTACCAGCTCTGCCACGCCTTCGCGCGCCGCAAGCTCGTCACACAGCTCGCGGGCGCGGGCACACTGCCACACCACGGCGTCGCACAGCGGCTCGCCCGTCGTGCGGTTCCAGGCAACGGTGGTCTCGCGCTGGTTGGAGATGCCAATACCAGCAATGTCGGCCGGATTGACCCCGGTCTCCTCCACCACGGCACGCGCCACGGCCAGGACGTTGGCGGCGATCTCGGCCGGATCATGGCTCACCCAGCCGGCCTCGTTGACGATCTGGCGATGTGCGCGGTCGGCACGATGGATCAGATGGCCGCCCTCGTCCACCAGCAGCGCCTTGGTGCCCTGCGTGGACTGATCGATTCCGATGATGTAGTTGCTCATGTACTCTCCCATTCCTTCCGCCAAAGCAAAGACAGCCTGGCGGACAAGGAGCGAGCGACCGCCAAGTGCCGCAGATTGCCGTGAAAGAGGAGCGCCGCGTACTTTGTGTACGCAAGCGACGGTTTGAACGGCAAGGTGCGGTGCTTGGCGGCCGCGCAGCGTCTGTGTCTACTAGTTGCCGAGGAACTCGGCAACGGTCTTGGCGATTCCTTCGCCGGTGAGGCCGTAGTGTGCGAAGACCTCGGGCGAGGTGCCGGTGATGACCGGCGCGTCGGGCAGGCTCAGGCATTTGACCGGACGCGGGCAATGCTCGCCCACGACCTGCGCGACCATGGAGCCCAAGCCGCCAAAGGGGCTGTGCTCCTCGACGGTCACGACGGCGCGCGTGGCACCGGCGGCCTCAATCACGGCCTCGGCGTCGAGCGGCTTGACGCAGTACATGTCGAGTACCGTTGCCGAGATGCCCTGCTCGGCCAGCAGGTCGGCAGCGTCCACGGCATGGCGGACCATCTCGCCGGTAGCGACGAGCGTCACATCGGTGCCGCGGCGTACCCAGGTGGCGCGATCCATCTGGAACGAGCACTCGTCCTCGGTGTACACGTCCTCGACCGGGTTGCGGCCCACGCGGATGTAGGCCGGTTTGTTATCGGCGACCAGGGCCCGCACGAGCTCGGCGGTCTGGAAGCGGTCGCTCGGCAGATACACGCGCATGTTGGGAATCGCGCTCATGGCGGCGATATCCTGCGCGGAGTGATGGCTCATGCCCAAAGCGCCGTAGGACACGCCGCCCGAGATGCCGATGAGCTTGACGTTGGTGTTGGAGTACGAAACGTCGACCTTGCACTGCTCATACGAGCGCGTGGTCACAAAGGACGCCGGCGAGGCGGCCCAGGCCTTCTTGCCGCACGAAGCCATGCCGGCAGCGATGCTCACCAGGTCCTGCTCGGCAATGCCGACCTCGACGGACTGCTGGGGATACTGATCAAAGAACGGCGTGAGCGATGCGGAGCCGCGGGAGTCGGAGCACAGGACGACGATATCCTTATCGGTCTTCGCGGCCTCGAGCAGCGTGTCGCAGATAACCTTGCGATTGGCGATCTTGTTAGCCATTGATGGCCTCCTTATGGGCAGCGAAATCGGCGATGATCTGGGCATATTCCTCATCATTGGGCAGGTGATGATGCCAGGCGGCCTTGTCCTCCATAACAGGCGAGCCATAGCCCTTCACCGTGTTGAGGATGATGACCGTGGGCTTGCCGCAGGTCTCGGCCGCAAGCGTCAGCGCGGCGTCGATGGCCCGGACGTCGTTGCCCGGAATGGAGAGCACGTTCCATCCGAAGGCTGCCCAGCGCTCCTCCTGCGAGTCCTGCTTCATAACGTCCTCGGTGCTGCCGCTGATCTGCAGGCGGTTGCGGTCCACGAGCGCGCACAGGTTATCGAGCTGGTAGTTGCCGCCGCTCATGGCGCCCTCCCAGACCGAGCCCTCGGCAAGCTCGCCGTCGCCCATGATGGTGTAGACGCGATAGTCGCGGCCGTCCATCTTGCCGGCGAGCGCCATGCCCACGGCCACGGGCAGGCCGTGACCCAGCGAGCCCGAGTTCATCTCGATGCCCTTGAGCTTGTTGTTGGGGTGACCGATGTAGGGGCTGCCGAACTTGGAGAAGCGGGCCTTGACGTCATCGAGATCCAGATAGCCCTCGTGGCAGAGCACCGCATAGTAGGCCTCCATTGCGTGGCCCTTGGAGAGCACGAAGCGATCGCGGTTGGGATCGTCGACGGTCTCGGGCGAAATGTTGAGGTGGTTGGCATAGAGGATCATGAGGGCGTCAATCACCGACATGTCGCCGCCGATGTGGCCGCCGGCGCCAGCCATGATGATATCGACGCAATCGCGGCGAAGGTCCCAACGCAGGGACTCAAGCTCTTCGATAGTTGCCATTTCTACTCTCCTCGCAGGTAGGCTTTGACGTCTTCTTCAATCGGGTCGTATAAGTCGGGGGCAATGCCGATGTACTTGCACGCCTCGTAGAGCACCGGCACCACGTTGGCGTGAATGGCGACGCAGTGGTGGATGTAGGGACCCTCGACGATCTTGGCCTCGAGGCGCTTGAGGTTGTCGACCTCGACCCACAGGTAGGTGCCCATGCCGGCCGGGCCGTCGATGCCGCGGGCGTTGCCCAGTAGCAGCGAGTACTCGCCGTTGTCACCGTCAAAGCGGGCAAGGGTGAGGTCGCCGTGCTTGGCCTCGGCCGTCAGCGCGCCGGGGTGATCGAAAGCCAGCGGGTAGGTGAGCTTGGGCTTGACGGCCGCGCAGCTGCAGGGCCAGGGGCCGCAATGCTGCAGCAGCTCGCCGTTCTCGTTATCGGGATGGCGCACGGTCCAGTCGGCGAACATGCCGCGGTGACGGCCCAGGTCGGCGGCCTCGACCATCAGCGCGGTGATGGCGCCGTGGATATCGGTCTCGCATACGATAGGAATGCCCATCTCGTTGAGGATGGCGTTGGCGGCGCAGGGCATAATGCCCAGCTCGTCCTGCAGAGCGTTCCAGCACTGAATGGCACCGGCGTTGCAGCCATACTTCTCGACCAAGCGCTTCATGGCGATGGCAAGACCGGCGACCGCAGGGACCTTGTCCTCGGGGATGCAGATCTCAAAGCTGTCGTTGATGTGGGCAAGCATGGCGGCCATGGCCTGCTCGTCGGCCTGGGCGTCGCGCACAGCCTGGACAAGTTCGGTCATGGGGATAGGCGAAAGCTGGATGTTGAACTTCTCGAGCAGCTCGCCCTCGTTGCACATGGTCGACCAGAAGTCGAACGGACGGGTGGCCATCTGCAGGATGCGGGTGTGCTTGAAGGTCTTGACCACGTTGCAAACGGCCAAAAAGTCCCAAACGCCGCGCTCGAACTCGGGGTCGGTCAGGCGGCAGTTGGTCATGTAGGTGAAGGGAACCTGGAAGCGGCGCAGGACCTTGCCGGTGGCGAACAGGCCGCACTGGCTATCGCGCAGGCGTGTGCCGTCGGGCTCGGGGCGCTCGTCGCGCGGACCCCACAGCAGTACGGGTAGACCGAGCTCGCGGGCAAGGCGAGCGCAAACGTACTCGGTGCCAAAGTTGGCGTGGCACAGCATAATGCCATCGACGCCCTCGGCGCGGAATTTCTTGACGATGGGCTCGATATGGCTGTCGTCGAACAGCAGGCCCTCTTCATTGATGTCGTCGATATCCACGATGTCGACGCCGATCTCGCGCAGGCGATCAGCCGTCAGGCCGCGATACTTGATTGCGTCCGGCGCGCTAAAGATACTGCGGCGCGTGGGCACAAAGCCGAGCTTGATCTTGTCCATGTACGTCCTCCCCTAATCACATGTTCAGTAAACAGACGCATGTTTCGTTTTGTTCTGTTTACTAAATGTTTTACTCTATTGTTTAGAAGTTTAACGCGAAATACCCGTAGACGGTAGAGAAATCAGCCTAAACGGTATGTAAACAAACTGAACATACAAGGGCATCAAAAAGAGGGCCCAAAGGACCCTCTCTTAGTAGCGTTATGTATGGCTGCCTTAGCGAGCTTTGCCTCCCTACGGCCCAGCGTTGCCTTTGCCTAGATCTCACGCACGCTTTGGCGCTCGACAAAATAGGTCGACACGGCCGTCTTGCAGGTATAGCTCTTGGGATTGCGGATGTTGCCCACCAGGCGGCGCACCGCGATCTCGCCCACCTCGTGCTTGGGAACGTGCACCGTGGTGAGCGGCGGATTGGAGAAGGCGCCCAAAGACAGATCGTCAAAGCCGATGATTGAGACATCCTCGGGGACACGTATGCCGTGCTCGTTCAGCGCGCGCATGGCGCCTACGGCGAGCACGTCGTTTTCGGCAAAGAAAGCCGTCGGCAGGTCGTCGCGCGAGACGCTGTCGAGCCATGCGCCCATGTCGCGATAAGCACCTTCGAGCGTGGTGCCCAATGTGACGCGCCATGTCGGGTTGGCCTCAAGGTCCGCATCCTCAAGCGCTTGGCGATAGCCGCGCTCGCGATCCTTAAAGTTGCGGATGCGAAGGTCGCCTGCCAGATAGCCGATTTGCTTGTGACCCTTCTCGATAAGGTAGTCCACGGCGCGCAGCACCGAGTCGGTGTTGGCAATGACTACGGCATCGAAGTACTGACGATCGCTCCAGCCATCGAGCACGATCAAGTGGGCGGCAGCGTTGGCGAACAAGGCATAGTCTTCCTCACCCAGCTCGGTACCCATCAGCACGATGGCGGCCGACGGGTCGGCGATCAGGCCCTCGACCTGCGGGCGCACGGCGTCCAGGTCGCTAAAGTCGAGCGAGACAAAGCTCGTGCTCATGCCGTGGCGACGCGCCTGGCGCTCCACGCCCTCGATGACCGCGGGATGGAAGGTGCTCTCGTCCAGGATGGCGCCCGTCTTGCGCGCAAGCACAAACTGGATGCTCTCGAGCTGCGTCGACTGCTGATAGCCAAGCGACTGCGCGCACTCCAGGATGACCTTGGCGGTCTCCTCGCTCACGCTGCGCTTGCGGTTGAGCGCGTTGGACACGGTTGCGGGCGAAAAGCCGGTAATGCGGCTGATCTCGCGGACGCTTGCTTTAGCCATCGTTCCCCCTAGCATCGGTCGCGGCCGAGCATCGTGGCTTGACCGCCCCGTGGCTCGGCAACTAAACGACCGCAAATTCAATCTAAACAGAATAGTAAATGTTTAATAGCTAGTTTAGCCTGTTGTCAAGCGAAGTGGCACGGCTATTCCCCCAACGGGCGCATTTGTCCATCTTAACGTTATTACGCAAGGTCTTCGCCATTGCTTGCTATTACGCGTCGGTACCATTCGAAGCTTTTCTTTTTACGTCTCTCAAACGAGCCCGCACCGCTATCGTCTCGATCGACATAGATAAACCCGTAGCGCTTACGCATCTGTCCTGTGGCGACCGAAACCAAATCGATCGGGCCCCAACAGGTATATCCCATGAGTTCCACCCCGTCGAGCTCGACGGTCTCCCTCATCGCCTCGATGTGGGCCCGCAGGTATTCAACTCGATAGTCGTCTTCTATTTCACCCGAATCTTCCGGCACATCAGGAGCACCCAAACCGTTTTCGACGATGAACAGCGGCTTTTGATAGCGATCCCAGATTTCATTCATGGTGACGCGCAGCCCTTTGGGGTCGATAAACCTCCCCCAAGGCTCCTGTTTTAGATACGGATTAGGCGCCGAGCGAAGAAGGTTCGAATCGAACTGACCTTCCGCATGCGCTTTTGCGACGCGCGTCGAGTAATACGAAAACGAGACGAAATCGACCAGGTTTGCAGCCAGTACTTCGCGGTCATCATCCCGATAGGGCACCTCAAAACCATGGCGGGCGTATTCCTTGAGAACATAGCTCGGGTACGCACCGCGCACCTGGACGTCGGTAAACATGTAATGGCTGCGATTCTCAGCCTGCGCAGCCAGCACATCGTCCGGATCACATGTAGCCGGATAGAAGACACCTGCGTTGAGCATGCAACCGATCTTCGCCCCAGGGCACAGTTCATGACACGCCCCGACCGCACGGGCGCTCGCAACCAATACATGGTGCACGGCCGTGTGAACCGTTGCATAGCGATTCTCCCCTTGCTCGAAGATGATCCCCGCCGCCATAAAGCACGCCTGCGTCATGATGTTGATCTCGTTAAAGGTCAGCCAATAATTGACCAATCCCCGATAGCGCTCGAACACGGTACGCGAATATCGCTCGAACAGGTCGACCAACCTGCGATCGCGCCATCCGCCATACGCATCGACGAGATGCATGGGGACATCATAGTGGTTGAGCGTCACCAAAGGCTCAATGTCATGCGCGCGACACGTCCTAAAAACATCCTCGTAAAAGGCAAGGCCTTCTTCATTGGGCTCGGCTTCGTCTCCTTTGGGAAAAATGCGGCTCCAGGCGATTGATAAGCGCAGGCATTTAAAACCCATCTGGGCAAACAGTTCAATATCCTGCTTGTACCTATGGTAAAAATCAATGCCCTTGCGAGCGGGATAGAAGCTGTCGGGTGCCAACGCACGCGGATCAAGGTCTCCCCGCATGACGTCCATGCGTTGATCGCCAAACGGCAGCATGTCGGAATTGGCTAAACCGCGACCGCCTTCGTTCCATCCTCCCTCGCACTGGTTTGCAGCCAGGGCCCCGCCCCATAAAAAATCTTCTCTAAACATTATGGTGTCGTCCTTTCTATTAAATTCCCGGCCCACACTGTCGAACGCAACGGACTCGGCAAGTGCCGCGCAACAGCACAGTACCGTTGCGCGGCCAAGGGGTCGGACCGCGCAACGGCTGGGGAGCATATTTGTGTAGTAGCCTCTTATGCCTCGACGGATTCAACGGCCTCAGAATCGCCGCTCTTGGACTTCAACGGCATCTTCTCCTGTCCTTCAAATCCAAAAATCATCGCCAACGCAAACGTCACGGCACCGCCAGCAAGACACCCGATGGCGCCAGGGATGATATCCTGAGCAAACATGAGCACGTTCATCCATGGGAAACCAACGCCAGTGAAGATATAGACGTTAGCATGAAGAAGGCTTACCAGCAGACCACCGACAGCACCACCAATCATGTTCCAGGCAAGAGCCTTCTTGTCGCGAAACAGGATGCCGTAGATGATGGGCTCACTCACGCGACCGAAGGCATAGGTGATGAACAAGTTCCAGCCCGTGGCTCGACTCTCCTTGTCCTTAGCGCGCAGGCCATAGGCGAGCGCGATGGCAAGCGTGGTGTAGGCTACAACCGCGGTGCCGGGGTATAAGATGGCGTCGTAACCGTTCTGGAGCGCGGCGGGCAATATGGCGGTATAGATCGGCACGTGCATGCCGGTGGCGATGATCAGATTCCAGAATGCGCCGATAACCGCGGTCGCAGCGGGACCGGCAACAGAGGCGAGCCAAATGATGAAATCGGCCACAAGGCCCATGACAAATTGGACAGCAGGGCCGCAGAGGCACAGCGCGACCGGCAACATCACGAGCACCGTACCCACGGGTACGATCAGAATGCGCAACATATCAGGCGAGATCTTCTTAAAGAAGCGCTCAACATAGGACTGGGCCCAGGTGATCAAGATGACCGGAAGAACAGCCTGGGTGTAGTTGACGAGCTGCATGGGGATGCCGAAGACGCTGAAAGGCTTTCCGTCCTCAACAATAGCGAGCATGTCGGGATAAATCATCACAACAGCGATGAGCAGTGCCAGCACAGGACTCGTTTTGAACTTCTTAGCCGAGCTATAGGCGGCAAACACCGGGAAGTAGTAATACGCCGCATCGCCCACCAGGGAAAGGATCCGATACAGGTCGCTCGTTTCGGACATAAAACCGGCGCCTTCGGGCCCAAACAGAATAACGAGCATCTTGAAGATACCGGCGACACAAAAGATCGGAAGGATCGGGGTGATAGCGCCGCTCACGGCATCGAGCAGCTGATTGAAGAGGTGCTTGGGCGCCAAGCGCTCCTTCCAGCTAAGCTGAGGGCCATCGAGTTCCTCGTCAATCGATACCGTGACCTCGAATCCGCCCTGCTTACAAACCTCGTCGTAGACCTTGTCGACCGTGGGCCCGACCACCAGCTGCACCTGCCCTCCGGCGTGCACGACGCTGATGATAGACGAGATGTCCTCAAGCTTCTCATCATTCGAGAGACTTTCATCCTTGAGGTTGAAGCGCAGGCGCGTCATGCAATGCGTAACCGAAGCCACGTTTTCCGCCCCGCCCACAGTGGAGAGAATCTGCTCTGCCACCTTTTTGTAATTTGCCATCATTGGCTCCTTTGCACAATCTTGGCTTACTGTTCGAATCGGCAAAGGTCATGCCCCGAATGGCTACGGGTTACAATCCTTTTTTGGAGATGATCCGGTTGAGATGGATCATCAGATAGAGTTCCTCCTCCTCGGAGAGCGTGGCGTCCCACGTTTCACGACAATAGGAACCGATATGCTTCACGCACTCTGCCAACTGCGGAAACTCCTCACGAAAGTTCTTGTACATCTGCATGTTGGCGCTGTTCAGCGACTCGCCGGCTTGAATGCGCTTGAACAGGTACCGCAGATGCGTGGCATAGCGAGTGAAATCGTAGGAATCGCGGTCAACGATGATGCGAAAATCACTCTCGACGATCTCAGTGACATCTTCTAGCATATCGTCAAACTGCTTGGTGGGTTTGCTCGCGGTCTCGATGGCCTGAACAACCCGCGCATTGACGAGATTCATGGCAATGCTGGCAATCTCTTCTTTGGGAAGTCGTTCACCAAGCTCCTTTTCGAGCCTCATAACGATAAACTGCGCCGCTTTGTATTCCTTAGGATATGTCTCGCGCACTTCATAGGCGAGAGGCATCGCAATACGAAAACCCTTTTGCGCGCGCTCCACCGCAAATGACAGGTGATCGGCCATGAACAATGTCGCCTTGGTCGACAGATCATAGGGCAGCTCGTTGGCGACGATGTCCATCACCTTGGCCGTGAACATCACGATCTCAGAAGGAAGGTCGCGCATGACGTCCTGCCCTTTGGGGTCGATGTCGTAAAACGTATGCTCGATTTTAGAAAGAGGGAGCTCTCGAGGAAAATCTCCGCCGAAACCGACGCCCCTGCCCATGGCGATGACATCTCGCCCCTGTCCGTCACGGCAAAGAACCGCGTTGTTGTTAAGCTTTTTAATTGCAAGCATGGTGAACCTCCTTTCAAGAACACTCACAGAAAAAGGCATGATAGCCAATAGCAGTGCTATTGCGGTCATGCCTTACGTAACAATCCGTGTTGTATTACTCTTGGGCATGCCTCCACACAGGAGTAACAATCCAAGATGCAGAATTCATTATAGCGCTCTCCCCGCCCCGGGGACCATCGGGCTGGCGAACGGTAGATGTCGGCCCGCCAGCGGCCACATCGAGCAGATGGGCGTGCTTCGATCCCAAGCCTAGCCTAGGATGCGGGCCATGCGCGTCTTGAACTCGGACAGGAAGCGCGGGGCATCCACGGTCAGTGCCACAAGCGCGCTCTTGTCCGGATCGGATAGGCGGCGCTCGTCGCAAATGGTGCGGCCACGATACTCGCCGAGCAGGTCAACGCGCAGGTTGCAGCCGAGTGCGCCCACGAGCGTGGGGTCGATCGCCACGGCAACGGCTAGCGGATCGTGCAGCGCACAGCCGCCAAGATAAGGCGCGTTCATCTCGTATGAGCCAATGTAGTGCTCGACCATGCCTGCAAACGCGCAGCCCGCCATGGTGCCCGAACCCGTCCAGCCGGCGATATCGCGGCGCGTCAGCACCACACGGTGCGTCACATCCAACCCCACCATGGTGAGCTTGCGGCCCGAGCGCAGCACGGCATCGGCGGCCTCGGGGTCGCTTGCCATGTTGGCCTCGGCGCCCGCGCTCACGTTGCCGGGCACGGTAAGGGCGCCGCCCATCACAACCACGCGGCCGATAGACATCATCGCCGCCGCATCGCGCTCAAGAGCAAGCGCCAAGTTTGAGAGCGGGCCGGTCGCCACGTAGACCAAATCGGGGCCATAGGTGCGTGCGGCATCGATCAGATAATCGACCGCCGCATTGCCATCGGCCGACGTCGCCCCAACCGGCTCATACGGCGATGCAGGCACGCTCGCGCCGCCAATGCCGTTTTTACCATGGATGAGCGTGGTGGACGCCGGCGGCGTATAGGGCTCGGTCGCCTTGATGGGTCGGTCGGCGCCCAGGTACACCGGCACCTCGGGGCGACCCAGCAGGTCGAGCACGGCCAGGCAGTTATGCGCCGACTGGTCTACGCGCACGTTGCCAAAGCACGTGGTAATGCCCACGAGCTCCACCTCGGGGCTCGCGATGGCATAGGCGAGCGCCATGGCGTCGTCCACACCCATATCCAGATCAAGGATCAGCTTCTTGGTTGCCATTGTTCTACTCCGCTTCTCCGTCTTTATCGTTTAACCAAACCAATGTTCAACTTCGGCACGCGTGGGAATCGATTGCTGAGCACCCAGGCGCGACACCGTCACTGCCGAGGCGCGAGCACCCGCGGCCATGCACTCAAAGAGCGGCAAGCCCTCTAGGCGAGCCGCCGCCAACGCGCCGATAAACGTATCGCCGGCGGCCGTGGTATCGACTACCGTGCTCGAAAGTGCCGGCATGCGCAGCAGCTCACCGTCATCGCCGAGCGTAACCGAGCCGGCACCACCCAGCGTGATGACCGCAGCTCCGGCGCCCTTGTCGAGCAGCGCATTGAGCGCGGCGACGCAACTCGCATCATCCGTGGGCAGAATGCCCGTCAGCGCCTGGCACTCGGTCTCGTTGGGACAGACCAGGTCGACCGCAGGCCAGACCTCCGCAGGCAGCTCGCAGGCGGGCGCTGGATTAAAGACCGTATAGAACCCCAGCTCGTGAGCGCAAACAAGCGCCTCGGCCGTCGCCGCAAGGTCACATTCGCCCTGGGCGATAAAGACGCTTCCGGCAGCCGGGGCAATCTTGCTGGCGTCGCCGTCGAGCTCATCGGCCACCAGACGCCTCAGCGCGCAGGCGACGTCCTCGCCCGCAAGCGCATGGTTGGCGCCCGGCGACAGCACGATGCGGTTGTCTCCCTCGCAGCGAATGATGGTCGCCGTTCCCGTCTCCACATCATCGCGATGCACTACAAAGTCACAGTCCACGCCGGCGTCTTGGAGCCCCGCCACGAGCGACGCGCCGAACGCGTCGCGACCGACCGCGCCGATCATGTGCGTGCAAGCGCCCATACGCGCGGCAGCTACGGCCTGATTGGCGCCCTTGCCACCGGCGTTGGTGATAAAATCGCTGCCGCCGACTGTCTCGCCCGCGCGCGGCATGCGCTCGCACGCCACCGAAAGGTCCATGTTCATGCTGCCGAACACCGCAACGATGCCGCGATCTGCCATGGAAACCTCCTCATCTGCGGACCTTATACCCACCGTCGGCCGTCGATCGTGCGCTCTCGCACCTCTATAACTTTAGTTCACTTTGATGTGAACGCGCCCTTGAGGTTGCGCCAGCAGCAAGCATTCACAGGAGCAGGCAGCTACAATGAATATGTGCTGATTATTCTCGTCATTGGATGATGTTTTATGGAACAATTCCCACCATCGAGCCCACGCGGCCCGCGCCGCGCGCCCGATAACCAGGCGCCGCACGAACGCCCGCGCGCCGACCGCCGCACCGGCGAGTCGCGACGCGGCCCAAGCCCGCATCGAACGCCCACCAACAAGGGCGCCCGTGCAGCCAAGACCAACACCGGCGCCACACGCTCGTCCGCTGCCGACCAGCAGGCACCTGCGCGCCCCAAATCCCGCTACATCCCTGCCCTTGACGGCCTGCGTACGCTCGCCGTCGTCGCGGTGGTGCTCTATCACCTTAACCTCACGTGGGCGCAGGGCGGCCTGCTTGGCGTCACGATCTTCTTTGTGCTTTCGGGCTATCTGATCACGCGCTTGCTGCTCAACGAAGTCGCTAAGACCGGACGCATCGACCTTAAGAGCTTCTGGATTCGCCGCATCCGTCGCCTGGTCCCCGCCGTGGTGACCGTCGTGGTGGTAACCTGCGCGCTGTGCACTCTCTTTAACCACGTGATGCTCACCAAGATGCGCCCCGACATCCTGCCGTCGCTGCTGTTCTTCAACAACTGGTGGCAGATTGCCCAAAACGTCTCGTACTTCAATGCTCTGGGCGACCCCTCGCCGCTCACGCACTTTTGGTCGCTTGCCATCGAGGAACAGTTCTACCTGATTTGGCCGCCACTGCTGTTTGCCATGGTATCCATGCATGTGAGCAAACCCAACACGCGCCGCGTGGTTCTGGGCTCGGCTGCTGTCTCCGCCATCGCCATGATGGTGCTCTATAACCCTGCCGCCGACCCCAGCCGCGTGTACTACGGCACCGACACCCGCGTGTTCTCGCTGCTGCTGGGTGCCTGGATGGCCTTTATCCCCGATCGCGACCTGGCGCCGGTGCGTCTCGCTCGTCGTTTGGGGCTCAATCGCCTAGCTGGCGCCGCCAAGCACGGCAAGAACGCCGAGGGCAAGCCTGGCGAGAAGGCCGACGAAGCAGCCGAGACCGCCCCGGCACAGCCGAGCGCCCTCGTGCGTTTTTGGTCCTCGCCCGCATCCATCGATGTGTTGGGCGTCGTGGGTCTGGTTGGCCTTGCCGCCATGGTCGCGCTCACCAACGGCTACACCGCCTTCCAGTATCGCGGAGGCACGCTGCTGTGCTCGATCCTCACGCTCATGGTCATCGCGGCCTGCGTGCAGCCCCAGGGAATGGTTGCCCGCGCGCTGTCCGCCGAGCCACTCGTGTGGGTTGGCAAGCGCTCCTACAGCATCTACCTGTGGCACTATCCGCTGCTGCTCCTCATGAACCCGGTCGCCAACATCAACGATACGCCGTGGTGGCAGTACATTTTGCAGGTGTTGTTGGTGGTCGCCGTGGCAGAGTGCTGCTATCGCTTTATCGAGACTCCGTTTAGGAAGGGCGCCTTTGGGCGCACCGTCGCCGAATTCCGCGATGGCACCACCACGCCCGCCAACTGGGCACGCACGCACATCCCTGTCTGCGCAGCCTGCGCTGTCGTGTTGGTCGTTGCACTGGGCGGCCTGATCTTTGTGCCCGAGACGTCTGCGCTGAGCGGCGAGGGCGCCGAAGTTCTGAACAAGGAAGCCAAGAACACCGCGCCCACCGACCAGCAGGCGGCCGACGACACCGACAAGGACAACGACGGCTTCCCCGATGGCTCCTACGATCTGCTTATGATCGGCGACTCCGTGTCGCTGCGTGCCGTGGACACCTTTGACGGCGTGTTCCCGCACAGCCATATCGATGCCGAAAAGGGCCGCCAGTTCGATGCGGGCCGTGCGACATTTGAGGGCTATATCCAGCAGAACCTTGCCGGCAAGATCGTGGTCTTTGCCCTGGGCACCAACGGCTTGGTAACCGACGACCAGATCGACGCCATCATGGCCGATGCAGGAGATAGGCGTATTGTGGTGTTTGTGAACACGCGCAGCCCGCAGCCGTGGGTTGGCTCTACCAACCAGGCCATCGCCAACGCCGCTACGCGCTACAAGAACGTGCGCGTTATCGATTGGTACGGATACAGTGCCAACCGCAACGACCTGTTCGATGGCGATGGCACGCACCTATCGACCACTGGCGTGACTGAGTACCTCAACTTGATCCACGATGCCGTCAAGAAGGACCTGCCCGTACACCCCGAGGATCACGTCAACGATCCGCAGCCGGCAGCCGTCAAGTCTGCCACCGACGCACTCGTCAATGCGCTCGCTCTCAAGCCGCACAAGCTGGGCACCGACAAGTAACCTGCAGCGCAAACTTCCCACATCCGGAGGGGGTGTCTGCCACGGCAGACACCCCCTCCGGCAGTTAGGGACGTTCCTTATGTGCCGGTACCTAGGGACACTCCTGGCGCAGCCAATGAAGACCTCTACGGATGAATTCCAGGCCGCTCCGTCGCTCCAGACATCGTTTCCGCGCCTCGCGCCTGCCCCAAACAATCAAAACAAGCCCTTTTCGCCGCACCCTCAAAGGTCTGTGGGCAAAAAAGGGCAAATATGAGTACTGTTACCATTTTAGTAGCAGGCAAAACCACCCAAAATGACGTCCGAGCGAACCCTACAACCCCCTAAGACAGCCAACCTGACTGGTTTAAGGCGTATTGGAGCCAATTTTAATGAACATACTATAGGTTATGTTTATTATCTTCTTGAATGTAAATGCTATTCACTTAGCAACAGTACTCATATTTGGCATTTATTGCCCACTGCCATATAACTAACACCCTATAGCAGACAAAAAACAGGCCGCAGCCCATCGCTGCGGCCTGTTCGGAAGCAAAAGTGGGCGTTAAGCGCTGTAGCCCATCGCCTGCAGAACAAACATGACGACCGTGAGCACCGTAATCACACCGATAGTCGCCCAAGTGAGCACATTCCACACGCGGCCGTTGCGGTTGGCACCCATAATGTGACGGTCAGCGGCAATAACCACCTGGAACACCAGAACCACGGGCAGTAGCACGCCATTGATGACCTGCGAGGTCATCATAATCTGGAACAGATCGACGCCGGGCATAAGCACCAGCACGGCAGAGATACCGATGATGGCCGTAATGATGCCGCGATAGACCGGGGCCTCGTCCCAGCTGCGGTCGGCACCGCGCTCCCAGCCAAATGCCTCGCAGATAGCGCTCGACGTAACGCCCGGCAGCACGCAGGCGGCCAAGAAGCTCGCCGCGACCAGGCCCGAGGCAAACAGTACCGTGGACCACTGACCCGCAATAGGCTCCAGCGCGCGGGCAGCATCGGCAGCATCGCTGATCTGAATACCCGCCGGGAACAACACCGTACCAGTCGTGATGATAATAAAGCCGGCAATGACATCGGCGGCAAGCGAGCCGCTCACGGTATCGATGCGCTGCAGCACGATATCGTCCTCGCCCGCGTTCTTATCGACCACGTTGTTCTGCGCCAAGAAAATCATCCACGGCGCGATGGTGGTACCGATCGTCGCGACCACGAGCGACACGTAGCTGGGGTCATTTTGAATGTTAGGCACGACCAGGTCGACCGCGACCTCACCCCAGTTGGGGCCAGCCATAAACGCGGCGACAATATAGGTCACGAACACGCAGCTCACCAGCAGCAGAATCTTCTCGATGCGCTGGAAGCTGCCCGACATGGTAAGCATCCACACCAGCAGCGCCACCAGCGGCACCGAAATGCTCGCCGGCACGCCAAAGAGGGCAAGGCCGCTGGCGATGCCCGCAAACTCCGAAATGGTCACAGCCGTGTTGGCGATCAACAGCGCCGCCATAGCAAGTACACTCTTGCGCACGCCAAAGCGCTCGCGAATGAGCGATGCCAGGCCCTTGCCCGTGACGCAGCCGCAGCGCGCCGCGGTCTCCTGCGTCACGATGAGCAGCACAGTCATGACGGGAAGCATCCAGAGCATCTTGTAGCCATAGCTGGCACCCGCGCTGGAATACGTTGCAATGCCGCCGGCGTCATTGCCCGAAAGCGCCGCCAGCAGACCGGGACCCATAGCGCCAAAGATGGCCGCGATGGTCAACTTTTGCTTGGTGCCCGACTTTTGCTTGGTATTTTGCACGCGACCACCTAACCAATGACCGACATGGTGAGCAGCACCGCAGCGGCGCAGTACGCCACGCACGAGATCATGACGGCAATAACGTTCATGGCGGTGCCCGACGTGTTGAGGTCATGCTCGTCACGCCAGAACAGCACCATCAGGTAAATCACGGCGCTCATGTTGCCAACCAGGCAAATGATGGCAGCGATATTAAAGCACCCGGTAAAGAGTTGCTCCTCAAACATGGGCGCATCGGGGAACGCAGCGGTGCGCACCAGCTGGGCGCACAGATAGGTCACGAGTGACAGAATCAGGCCCATGCCCGTGCTCTGGAAGAAGAACCCCAGATACGGCTTGGGCTCGTCGTCGTGACCGTCATACTCCAGGAAGTAGTTCTTGACGAACGACACCATACGCGAGGCAGCCAGCAACACGAGCGGCATGGCGCACATGGGGAACACCACCAGATGCGCGGAGCCGAGTGCCGTTCCCAACACGGTCGCCATAATGCACGAGGCAATGCCCCACACGACAACCCAG
Organism: uncultured Collinsella sp.; assembly: GCA_902490325.1. GTDB lineage: Bacteria > Actinomycetota > Coriobacteriia > Coriobacteriales > Coriobacteriaceae > Collinsella. Next base: position 22,797 of record CABUDJ010000010.1, read on the forward strand.
TACTGGCGATGCACAAACCAGCTGAGCACGTTCGTCGAGTCGTCCGACGCGCTATCGCCCGAGCCGACACCGGCGATCTGCAGGTCCTCCTGATGCTCCTCGGCGATAACATCCATGGCGTCGTCGAAGGTCACGATACCCAGGATATGGCGGTTCTCGTCGCAGACAGGGATGGCAACCAGGTCGTACTTGGTCATCTCGTCCGTCACGTCTTCCTGGTCCTCGTCGGGCGACACATAGACCAGGTCGCGATAGGCCAGCTGACCCAGCGTGGCGTCGCGGTCGGCTACGATCAGCGTGCGCAGCGAAAGCACGCCGGTCAGCATGCCGCTCGGATCCTCGGTATAGACGTAGTAGACGCTCTCAAAGTCCTCGTCGAGCTTGCGAATCGCCTCGATGGCATCGCCGACCGTCGCCGTGGCGGGCAGCGAGACAAACTCCGAGGTCATGATGCGGCCGGCGGTGTTGTCCTCGTAGCCCAGCAGATTGCGAATCGCCTTCTCCTCCTTGACGCCCATCAGGCGCAGGAGCTTCTCGGCCTTCTCATAATCGAGCTCGTCGATCAGGTCGGCAGCGTCGTCCGGGTCCATCATGGCCAGCATCGACGATGCGTCGGTATCGGACAGGCCCTCGAGCATCTCGGTCATGAGCTCGTCGTCATCGAACTCCGAGATGGCCTCGGCGGCCTGTGCCGTATCGAGCTGCGCGAACACCTGCGCGCGCAGGCGCGGGTCGAGCTGCTCGATAATGTCGGCGATGTCGGCAGGATGCAGCTCGCCAAGCGTCTTGTGCGACACCGAGAGCTGGATGTTCTTAGTCGAGCGATCGAGCAGGTCCATGTAAGACCAGGCGATAATGTCCTCACTGAGCGGCTTGCCCAGGTGCTTCATAAAGCCCTCGACGACATGCTCGAGTGTGGGGCTGATCGCGCGCAGCAGACCGCGGGCGCCGACCTCGGCACCCAGCAGGCGCAGCTGATTCTCGCCCGACATGGAGAACTTGATGTCGTTGACGCGCACGACCTTCATGCCCTGCGTATCGACAATCTGCTTGTTAAGCACGTCGCGGGCAAGCAAGAGTTCGGTCGGCTGCAAGTACGAAAAACGGATTTCGGTGGCCGGCGACTTAAGGTGTACGCCCGTCTCGTCGATACGGTCGACCCATTTGCGCCAGCTGATCATAAACGGCGTCTTGCCGGGCCCGCGGAACGCGAGCGACGTCACGTGCGGAAAAACTTCGCCGGTAGCAATGCCAAAATCGTTCACAACGCCGAGCTTTTCGCCATCGACGTCCAAGACCGGCAGTTTGAGCATCTCACTCAGATAATTCACTGGTGCTCCCCATCATTATCCCTTCGGACTGCGGCCATGCCGGCACGCCGTCCGTGGACTTTTAGATATGTATACGCATGCGCGGGCGGCACGCCGCTCGGCGCTCACACCCCGTACATGCGCAGAAAGCACCTGCATGGGGTCATCGACTGTATGGTCGAGGTTTGGATTTCACCTGTAACCTTTCTCTTGACCCTCATTAACCGCAGTAACTATAGCATCAGCATCGCGCTGCGGCACCGAATTTATGCGCTGCACATTGCAGGCATACCAAACGCTGACGTATCCGTGACATAGAGCCGGATGAGCACGGTGGGACAAAGCGATTAAGACCGCCCTAAACGACCAGTCGTTTAAGCACGTCCCCAATGACTACTCTGTGGTGTCGTCGTCCTCGGGGAGTTGGGGGAACACGGCGTTTTTGGGCATGGAGACCTTGGTGAGCGAGGTGAGCTTTTTGCTCAATGCCGTGTCCGTCTTGACCAGGTCGCTGAGCGTCACGATCTTGTAGCCGTCGGCGACAAGGCCATCGATAATCTGCGGCAGCGCCTCGAGCGTCTGCTCGGCGCACTCATCGCTATCGGTGAGCAGCACAATATTGCCCGGCGTCATCGAGTCGAGCACGGTCGATACTTGCTCGTCGGCGCCGTTGAGCAGCCAGTCGCCCGAATCGATATTCCACGAAACCACAGCGGACACCAGGTCCATCGAGTCGATCCAGTTTTGCTCGTCAAACGCGGCGTAGGGGGCACGCAGCAACATCGTCTCGACGCCGGTCGCCGACTTAATCGCCTCGGTGCCCTTCGCGATCTGCTTGCGCACCGTCTCGCGATCCTCGCCCTTGAGCGAATCATCGCTGTAGCTGTTGGAGCCGACCTCGCACCCGGCATCGACAATCGCTTTGGCAGTAGCGGGCGAGGCCTCAGCCGCATCGCCCGAAAGGAAGAATGTCGCCGTGACGCCCTTTTCCTTGAGCACCTGCAAAATCTGCTTGGTCGCGCCGCTCGGACCCTCGTCAAATGTCAGGGCCACGTACTTTTCGTTGCCCTTGGGCGCTACGCTTGCGCACTCGACCACGCAGTCGGTGGCGGGCACGACCTCGCCGCGGTCCTGCGTCTTGCCCGACTGCTCGCCGACCCATACCTCGGAGCGGCCCTGAACGCCCCAGGTTTTGACATACTCAATGGCACCCGTGCCCTCGACCTTAAGCTTTGGCTCGATAGTCGTGGCCTGGACCTCGTGCTTTTCGTACACGTTGCGGCCATCCTTGACCGTCACCTTCTCGCCACCCGTAAGCTCGCGACTATCCCATTTGCCTTGCTTCACGCGCTTGCCGTCGACCTTCACCGACAGCTTTTCGCCGCCATGGCGCTTGAGCACGCTGTCGTCGACTGCCAGCAGATCGCCGGCGTCGTACGTTTCGGTCAGGCTTTGATCGTCGATAAGATTCTGCAACGTAGAGCCCACGCGCACCGCGGTCTTTTGCCCGTTGAGCTCCACGTCCACGCTGCGGTTGACGTAGCCCACGACGGCAGCGATAAACAGCACGAGCGCGCAACCCACGGCGATGAGCGCATAGGGCAGGCGGGACGGTCGGCGCGGCGAGCGCCCGTTGCCGATGCGCGCGCTGCGATCGCTAAACCCACGGCTATGGTTGAGGTACATCGCGCCGGGCTTACGGCGACGTCGACGCTGACCGCTGGGCAGCTGCCCCAAGTCGCGGCGCGCCGTCGGACGCGCACCCGAGCGCCCGTTTAAGTTAGATCCGTTTTGGCGCATGTGCCCTCCCCCATAAACACAGCGAGCCGGAGCAACATGTCTCCGGCTCGCCTCCCATCATTTGGTACGTCGCTATTTGCTAGCTTTTGACGAGCCCCCGCTCGCCTTTTGATATTCGTCCTTAAAGGCCTTGAACATACCGCGCGTCTTGCCGAGCTGCTTGCCCAGCGCGCGGCTGCCCTTGTCCACGGCGACCGATCCCTTGTCATCGAGCACCTTGGCGCCTTTCTTGACCTTATCGCCCACCACGACGCTGGCCTCGGCAGCCTTAGCGGCCGCGCCGCCCGAATACCCGAGCGTCTTGACCTCGTCCGAGACAATCATCGCGCCGTTCTCGTAGCCGCGCAGCATCGTCGGCGGCACCTGCGTGTCGCCCACTAACATGCTCGATGCGGCGCTGGCGGTCACATAGAACGTCTGCACAATGCCCGAGCGCGGCTTGAACTCAACGTCCGAGCAGTAGCCCACGACATCGCCCGATTCCGTGCGCACGTCCATGCCAACCCAGATGATGCAATCGTCCAGGTTGATATCGAGGCGCTTGGCCGCGGCGGCATCGTAGGTGCCCTTGACGTCGTCGACCGCAACAGCACCCTCATAGACGCCGATGGCATCGAGTGCCACAAAGCGGTCGGGGCGCTCAATCATACCCGCGATATCGGACTGGCGGACCATAAAGCCCACCACGCGCGTGCCGCCCGGGGTAAAGACGGGAAAGTGAATCTTGCCGAGCTTTTTAGGGCTGCGCGGCGTGCCGTCCTTTTTGGTGCGCTTGTCTTCGGCAGGCTTACGATAAACCTTGACGCCGACAAAATCCCCTGCGCGCATTATGCCTCGGTCGAGGACTCCGTGGCCTCGGTGCCGGCCTCGGTGACGTTCTCGACCACGACGTCGGCAGCGGGCGTCACGTTGCCGCCCGAGATGGCGTCGTTGAGCTGCTCGCGAAGCTGGTCCATGCGCTCGCGGGCCAGGTCGACCTTGGCGCGCAGGTCATCGGTCTTGGCATCGACCATCGGACCAAAGTCGTTGACCGCAGCACGAGCCTCCTCGGCACTGTGCTCGTAGGTGTCACGCATGTTGTCCCAGGCGTCGTTGGCGATATCGGCGGCCATGGCGCGGGTCTCGGCACCCGAGCGCGGGGCCAGAGCAACGCCGATGATAGCGCCGGCGGCAGCACCAAAGAGCGCACCGGAGACAAAGCTGAAAGTCTTTCCCATGATCATTCCTCTCCTGCGGGCACCTCGATGCCCACCGTTTGAATGCTGTCCATTATACCCGCAGCGCAACACTTGCCGTCGCGCTCATCTGCGTACGGTAAAAGAGCAGGTAGATGATAGTGATAAGCGAGCGAACCTACTCCTGCGGCATAGCCGGCATGGCGACCGTGGCGACCGGGTTCTCGCCGGCGCCATCGACGAGCGGCAGGTTGCCCTCGTGCGCCGAGCCGGACGGGGCCGTTGCCGCACCGCCAAAGACGGCCGCGGGGGCCTCGTGGTTCTCGGCGACCGCACCCTCGGTATCGATTGGCATCTGCGGCTCGTCGTCAAAGCTCGGAACGCCTTGGGGCTCCGCAGACTCGGGCTCAGCAGGCGCCTCGGCAACGGGCTCAGTGTCGGCGTCGGCAGGAGCGTCGCCCTCGGGCGCATCCTCGGCCACGTCCTCGCCGTTCGCAGCGGCAACGGCCTCGTGTGGGTCCTTGCCCTCGGCCTCGGCACGCATGCCCAGCACCAGGTTGCGCAGGCCTGCGACCGTGCCCTCCACGTCGGGGGCCGGCTGATCGGCATGCAGGTACGCCCAGTCCATCATAAAGGTCGCCGACGACAGCGCGCCAATGGCCAACGCGTCATCGGGACACGAAAGCTCGACCTCAAAGACACGCTCGTCATGCTCGCTCACGCGCGTGCGGCCGCACGAGATGCTGCCGGCAAGACCGGTCTCGTTCATGAGCTCGACCGTCACGTGCTCCAGCAGGTGGCAAAGCTCGGTCTGGCCCATGCAGTCCTGGAACTCGCGACCGGAATCGCCCAGGCACAGGTGCTTGGCAATCGCCGGCACCAGGTAGTACACGCGCGCCGTGGCCTCGATATCCTCCGAGGTCATGAGCGGCATGCCGGGGTTCACCAGCACGTGCGCGCAAATCTTGTCCTCGCTGACGGTGACCTTAAGGATGTTGAACAGGCCTGCCATAACTCTCCCCTACTCTTCCTTGTCCTACTCGTCGCCATCGTGCGGATCCGCAGAGCCCGCACCTGACGCCGCCGGCTTCTCTGCCGAGGACTCGGAATCCTTCTTATCGGTTTCGGCCGGAGCGATCACGCGAATGAGCGAGATGCGCTGGCCACGCATCGACTGTACCTTGAACTTGTACCCTGCGACCTCAAATACCTCTCCGATGTCGGGCACCGAGTCGCAAAGTTCTAAAATCCAGCCGGCGATGGTCTCATAATCATCGCTTTCCTCGAGTGGCCAACCAAGCTCAATCGCGTCATCGCACGAAAAACGCCCATCGACGAGCCACTCGCGGCGCGAAAGGCGCGTGAGGTACTTGTTGTCGGGGTCGAACTCGTCCTCGATCTCGCCGACGATCTCCTCGACGATATCTTCGATGGTGATGATGCCGGCCGTGCCGCCGTACTCGTCCACGACGACCACGATCTGGTCGTGCGAGGTCTGCATCTCGGACAGCAACGGCAGGATGTCCTTGGTGTCGGGCACAAAGGCGGCGTCGCGCAAATAGTCGGCGATGGGCTGGTCGCCCTTGCCGTCGAGCGCGGGCTGGATCAGGTCCTTGATGTGCGCGATGCCCGCGACGTTGTCGGGGTCCTCGTGATAGACGGGGATGCGGCTGAAGCCGGTCTGGCGCATGGTGGACAGCACGTCGGCGACCGTCTCGTCGTCCTCGCACATGGTGGTGTCCACGCGCGGCACCATGACCTCGCGGGCAACGGTGTCGCCCAGGTCGAAGATCTCGTGGATCATGCGCTTTTCCTCGTCGAGCAGGTCGTCCTGCTCCGAGACCATGTACTTGATCTCTTCTTCCGAGACGTTCTGGCGGTCGTCGGCACTCTTGATGCGCAGGATGCGGGCCAGGCCATCGGAGCAAGCGCCAGTCAGCCACACGAGCGGACGGGCGATCTTTTGGAACACGGAAAGCGGGCCCACGACCTGCTTGGACACGCCTTCGGCATTAGCCAGGCCAATACGCTTGGGCACGAGCTCGCCGATCACGATGGAGACGAAGGCGACCGCGACGGTGATGATGACCGGCGCCAGGCCGCGCGCGATGGCGGAGAGCGGCGCGATGCCAAAGCTCATGAGCCACGTGGCGAGCGGGTCGGACAGACTCGTCGAGGCGACGGCGGACGAGGCGAAGCCCACGAGCGTGATGGCGACCTGGATGGTGGCGAGCAGCTGGTCGGAGTCGGCAGCCAGCTTAATGGCGTGCTCGGCGCGCTTGTCGCCTTCCTCGGCCTCGTGCTCCAGCACGGCGCGCTTGGCCGTGGTGAGCGCCATCTCAGACATAGAGAAGTAGCCGTTGATGAGGGTCAAAACGAGGGTGGTGATAAGGGAGATGGTTATGTCCATCGGGAGTTTCTCGAACCTCCAAGATTCGGGACGTCGGATTAAAACGTTGGTGGCGGATACGGCAATTGCACTGGCGACCGAGCGGGGGCACGGGCGCTGGCGTGGTCGCTAGATTACGAAGAGGATCACCGCCATGAACTGGAAGATGCTGCCGGCGAGCACCCACAGGTGAAACACGCTGTGCAGATAGCGCACGTTTTTGGCGATATAGAACGGCACGCCCGCGGTGTAGCACACGCCGCCGACGGCGAGCAGGGCAAGTGCCACGGGGTTGAGCAGCGCCACAAGTTCGGGCAGCTTAAAGACGACGAGCCAGCCCATCAGCAGGTAGACCAGGCCGCTTACCCAATGCGGCTGGCGCTCGCGTAGGAAGCACTCGAGGGCGATGCCGATGATGGCGATGGCCCATACGGCAAAGAACAGCACAGCGCCGCCGTCGTTTGCGAGCGTGATGAGGCAAAACGGCGTATAGCTGCCGGCTATGAGCAGGTAGATGCAGCTGTGGTCGATGATGCGAAACACGCGCTTGGCGCGCGCGGGCTGAATCGCGTGGTAGAGCGTGGAGGCTAGGTATTCGAGGATAATGCTGACGCCATAGACAATCGCCGCGGCCATATGGGCCGGGCCTCCGCCGCGCAGGGCGGCGAATACGATCAGGAGCACCAGGCCCGCGATACCCAGCAGGCAGCCGACACCATGGGTGACGGAGTTCATGATCTCCTCGCCCACCGTGTAGTGTGGAACGGCCGCGGTCTTGGGTCGCGGCTTAGAACTGTCGCTCGAATCGGACATGCCGGTTACATCCTCCAACGTAAAGAGTTCTCAACACTATATCAAAGCGTCTGGGTGCGTGCGAAATTTGCACCTTACGTGACCCTTTGTTTACCCATTCTTTGCCTGTTGACGCATCAACGGCGAACGTCCATAATGCGCTTGCATTAAATGTTGATGTATTAACATCTTATAGGAAAGCTTCTTATGTCTCAAAATGCACGTTCCCATCGAAAGCTCAAGATAGCCGGCGTCGTTGCGTTGGCGCTCGTTGTCACGTTGCTCGGATTTGCCGGCAACTTTTTGTTTGACTTTGCCCTGAACCCCCAAGCGCCGTACACCATGAAGATGATGCAGGATAGCAAGAACGACAAAGAAGGTGAGCAGCCGGATGCCGAGGACACCGAGGCGCGGGCATGGTTTAAAGAGAATCGCGAGAGCAGCAGCCTCACCGCAGATGACGGAACCGAGCTCGCCGCTTGGTATTTTGCCGCCCCAGAGAGCACGCACGATTACGCTATCTGCCTACATGGATATACCAACGAGCCCATCGGCATGGCCCGATACGCCAAACGATTCCATGACCGCGGCATGAACGTACTCGCACCCGCCGCCCGCGCCCACGAGCGCTCCGGCGGCGACTATATCGGCATGGGCTGGCCCGAGCGCCTCGACATCGTCGCATGGATTGGGCGGATCGTCGCAGCTGACCCCGAGGCGCGCATCCTGGTCTTTGGCGAGTCGATGGGTGCGGCAACCGCCATGAACGTCGCGGGGGAATCTCTGCCCGCAAACGTGAAATGCATTATCGAGGACTGCGGTTATACGAGTGTTTGGGACGAGTTTTCTCTGCAGCTCAAGGACGTGTTCGGCCTGCCCAGCTTTCCCTTGCTCGATGTAGCAGACTTGGTGTGCAACGTGCGCGCGGGCTACGACTTTCATAAGGCGAGCAGCGTGGAGCAACTCAAACACGCGACGGTTCCCATGCTGTTTATCCACGGCGACCAGGACACCTTTGTGCCGTACAGCATGCTCGACCAAAACTACGACGCGTGCGCCAGCAAGGTCAAGCAAAAGCTCACCATCCATGGCGCCACCCACGCCAAGAGTGCGCAAGTTGACCCCGAGCTCTACTGGAACACAGTCAACAACTTCCTCGACGAGTATTTTTAGGCAAATAGTACGGTTTACTGGTCTATCTGACCCCCTATTTTCGGAAGTGCGGGGAAAATCTCGGGAAGCCCGTCCAGACCGCAGTTTTACCAACAATTTATCAGGGGTTTTGTTGCCAAAAAACGTCGTGTGCTCGGCGGTCTCGAAATTTGCCGCATACTTCCGGAAAGCCGCCCGTGAGCGCTGTGCCCACGGGCGGCTTTTGCTCTACTTGCGCCAGAAAAGCGCTTCATTTGTCCAATAACTAGGCGCTACTTGACCTCGATGAGCTCGTACTTGCTCGTGCCCAGGCCGATCTTCTCGGCGTGTGCGATACAGGCGCGCCAGTCGGTGTCGGGATGCGTGATGCAGAAGGGGTCCTTGGCCTGCTCGCCCTCCAGATGCTCGTGGTTATGCTCCATCTTGGCGGCGCTATCGGTGAGCTCGGTGTTGGGCAGCGGCTCGGATGCCATGACGGCATCGGCACAGGCCTGGTCGATGGCGACCGGGTCGAAGCTCGCGAACATGCCGATATCGTTGACGATAGGCGTGTCGTTTTCGGGATGGCAATCGCAGTTGGGGCTGATATCCATGGCAAGCGAGATGTGGAAGCTCGGGCGGCCGTCGACGACGGCCTTGGTGTACTCGGCGATCTTGCAGTTGAGCACGTCGGCCGCAGCGTCATAGCCGGGCTTGATGCAGTCCTGGTTGCATGCCGCAATGCAGCGTCCGCAACCCACGCAGCGATCGTGGTCGATGGCGGCCACGTGCACCGTGCGGGTGTTGCCGTTGGCAAGCTCGCGCTCGCGGGTATCGTCAAACGAGATGGCGTTGTGCGCACAGATCTTTTCGCAGGCACGGCAGCCAACGCAGTGCTCGGTCGCGACGTTCGGCTTGCCGGCGGCATGCTGCTCCATCTTGCCGGCACGGCTGCCGCCACCCATGCCCAGATTCTTCATGGCGCCGCCAAAGCCGGCCTGCTCATGGCCCTTAAAGTGGGTGAGGCTAATCACGATATCGGCATCCATGAGTGCCTGACCGATCTTGGCCTCGCGCACGTACTCGCCGCCCTCGACCGGGACGAGCGCCTCGTCGGTGCCCTTGAGACCGTCGGCGATGATGATCTGGCAACCCGTGGCATACGGGGTAAAACCGTTCTGGTAGGCGGTGTCGATGTGCTCGAGCGCGTTTTTGCGGCTACCCACATAGAGCGTGTTGCAGTCGGTGAGGAAGGGCTTGCCGCCCAGCTCCTTCACGACATCCGCGACGGCGCGAGCGTAGTTGGGGCGCAAAAAGCTCAGGTTGCCCAACTCGCCAAAGTGAATCTTGATGGCGACGAACTTGTTCTCAAAGTCGATCTGCTCAATTCCGGCGTGACGGATGAGGCGCTTGAGCTTGTCGAGCTGGCTCTCGCGAGCATGCGTGCGCAGGTTGGTGAAGTACACCTTAGCGGGTGCTGCGGGTGCAGTTGCGGTCATAGATCTATCCCCTCGGTCTATATGGCGTTACAGACATAAGAGGATGGTACCCGTTAAAGTAGGGTCAAAGTCAAGCGCGACACCTAGTCATTGGGGACGCTCTTAAATGACTAGGTGGCTAGACGCGGGATTTGGTGCGTGCGAGGGCGAGGCCTGCGGCGGCGATGGCCACGGCGAAGAGTGCCGTGACGCCCAGGTCGCAGGCGATGTCGCCCAGCACGGTGGACGTTAAATCCGAGGCGAGTGCCTTGCTGATCGCGTCGTTCACCCAATATGTCGGCACAAAATGCGCCACGGTCTGCACGGCCGAGCCCATGAGCGACAGCGGCATCCAGGCGCCGCCCAAAAACGTCATGAGCATGCCGAGTAAGTTGCCCACGCCGTTGAGCAGCTCCTCGCGCGCACCCAGGCTCGACAGCGCAAAGCCAACGGCCAGCGGCGTGCACGCCAGGGCAAACGTCGCTGCCAGCGCCAAGCACACACGGTCCACGCCAACCTCAGCGACCGCACCGGCAAAGCCCACGACGCCCATCATGCTCGACACAAACCAGATGCAGACGGTGATCACGGCGGCGGCCGCAAACACGGCAAGCGAGCGCCGGCGCTCGGAGATTGGACCGGCATCCATACGACGCACGCGCTCGGGCTCGTTCATGCCCGAGAACACCAGACCCACCGACACGATGACCGACGAGATAATCGCGTACGCACCAAAGTTGAAATACGACTCGAGCGTGGCGGCGGCCGTCGAGTCGACCTTGACCTGATCGATCTCGACCTCCGCACGCTTCGCGGCCGCATGCTCGGCCGCCTTGGCGACGTCACCGTTGGAGGCAGTGGGCTCAAGTGCCGCCGCAGCGCCCGCGAGCGAGATCCAGCGCGAGGCCTCGGCAGACGAAAGCGCCGCCGCCATGGTGCCGGAGCCGTACGTCACGTCGAGTTTGGGCAGGGACTCCCCCGCGCGAGCGGCCGCAACGAGGTCGCCCTCAAACCCCTCCGGGATAAAGAACACGCAGTCGGCGCTGCCCTTGGCGCTGTTGCTCTTGGAGAGCGCGTCCGCAAGGTCGTAGGTGTCGTCGCCGACGCCCGTGACCAGCTCAAAGCGCGAACCCAGATGCTTGGTAAGCGCACGCGAAAGGTCGCTGTCGTCGCGGTCGACCACAATCACGTTGGCATCGTAGGGCTTGTACTCGGTGAGCTGCGACGAGTTCCAGCTCACCGATGCCGCGATGAATACGCCCATGAGCGAGATGAACACCGTATAGATGAGCAGGTAGAACGGGTGCGCCAGCGCCATGCGAAGCGCGGTCTTAAAGGTGCTCATAGCGGCTCCTTCCAAAGATCAGCGTGGCGGCGGCAACGAACAGCAGCGCCATAAGGACCAGTGCGCCGGCGCGAACGGCAAAGGGGCCCAGGTCCTCAAAGAAATACAGGCGGTTGAACATGTCGCAGATAAGCTTGACGGGGTTGAGCCAGCACTCGGCAGGGCAGGCGCGGGCGACGTCGTCGGCAAGCGCCATCGCCGGCTCGCCGTAGAGGCCGGCGAACAGGGCGCACGTGGTAGCAAAGCCCGTAAGGATGCCGGACTTGGACGCCTTGCCGCCCTTAACGGGAAGCGTGCCCACAAAGAGCCCCAGGCCCGTGGCGGCAAGCGCGGAAGCGGCGCCGCCCACCAGACACAGTCCCTCGCGCCCGCCAAAGTCGACGCCCACGACCAGGCGCACATAGCCAATCGCGATCGTCATCGAGGCGAAGGAGACCAGCCACGAGCCGACAAAGATGCCGGCCAGCGACGCCGTCTTGGAAAGGCCGCCCACGCAGCGGCGCGCGCCAAGGCCCGACAGATTGGGCTGCAAATCGACGACGCTCAAGGCAGCAAACTCGGCAGACATCATCGCAACCAGGCCAAAGAGCGCGTAGTAGTAGATGACCGTGCCATCGGGCGTGGTGCGCGTCAGGCTAACGCGGCGGGTGCCGCCCTCTAGCGACAGGGCGCGCGCAACCGCCTCCGGGTCGGCGAGCGCCGCCGGGTTGTCCTGGGCAATCTGGGACATGAGCTCGGCATTTTGCGTATACGAGCTTGCCACCGTCTCCAGAATGCTGCGGTCGGTGAGCACCGACGAGGCGCGCGAGTTGTCATAGCTCGAAAGCAGCGTGAGCTTGGGCGTGCCCGCGTCGTCGACCGTATAGATGCCCGCGACCTCGCCGGCCTTAAGCGCACGGTTCGCGTCGGCTGCATCGTCGCACTCGTGGATCTCGAGCAGCTGGTCGTCGCCCTCCTTGGCAAGCGACGTCGCCACATCCTTAAAGGTCGAGGCGTCCCAGGCTTCGTCAGCGACAACGGCCACCGGCACCGGGTCGATCTTGCCGTCGGAGCTGAGGTTCGCAAACATAAACATGAACATCGTGGAAAGCGCGACGGGAAAGATCGCGCCCCAAACCCACGTGCTCGGCCGGCGCAGCAGCGTCTTGACCGTAATGATAATGGTGTTGAACATGGCTGTCCCCTAGTCGCGCAGCTCGCGGCCGGTGATCTCGAGGAACACGTCGTTGAGAGTCGGCGGCTCGCTCCACACGCGGCCGAGCGCCACGTCGGCGGCGCGCAGCGTATCGAGGATGTCGACCAGATTGTGCGGGCTCGCTTCGCAGGTGCAGACGAGCTCGCCGCCCGACAGCCCAACCGAAAGCACATGCTCGAGGGCGCGCAGGCGCTCAACCGTGGCGGTCTCGACGGCGCCGACCTCGACGGTCACGCGCTCGCCCATCTGAATCATGCGCTTGAGTTCGTCGTTGGTGCCCTGCGCCAGCACGCGGCCGCCGTCCATGATCATGATGCGGCTGCAAATCTGCTCGACTTCCTCCATGTAATGGCTGGTATACACCACCGTGGCGCCCTCGTCGCGCAGGCGGCAGATGCCCTCCAGGATGGCGTTGCGGCTCTGCGGGTCGACCGCCACCGTGGGCTCGTCAAAAAAGATGAGCTCGGGCTCGTGCGCGATACCGCAGGCGATGTTGAGGCGACGCGCCAGGCCGCCCGAGAGCTTGCCGGGGCGAAACTTGGTAAAGTCGCCCAGCCCGACAAAGTCGATCGCCTCGTCCACCAGCGCGCGGCGGCGCTTGCGGTCGTTGACGTAAAGGCTGCAGAAATAGTCGATGTTCTCGCGCACCGTAAGCTCGTCAAACACCGCCACCTGCTGCGGCACCACGCCGATGCGGCGCTTGAGGTCGTAGCGGGCGGGCGTCATGGGCTCGCCGAACAGCTCGATGGCGCCTTTGTCGTAGGCGAGCAACTGCAGAATGCAGTTGATGGACGTGGTCTTGCCCGAGCCGTTGGGGCCCAGCAGGCCAAAGATCTCGCCGGGGGCGATGCTCAGGTTAAAGTGGTCGAGCGCGATAAGATCGTCGTAGCGCTTGACGAGGTTTTCGACGTGGACGATGTCTGTCATGAGTCGGCCCTTCCGTTGATTGCGGCCCGGTACGATTGCATCATCGCAGGAGCCGCCGGCGCGCGCCAGTGAGCTTTGTCACGAATGCGGGGCTTGGCCGCGTGGCCCGCCGGCGCTCCCAATTTACCGTGCGGGAGGAATGTCACGGTCACGCGGGCGGCCCCTCCACCACACGCGACTTCGCGTACAATACCCGTATGAACAGGCTTTTCGACAAATCGATCGTGCTGGCGTGCTGTATCGCAGCCGCCACGGGCCTTGCTGTGGACGCTCGCCTGGTCGCGGCGTTTTGCCTTGGCGTTATTACCACCTCGCTGGCCGAGCTCGCGCAGAAGGATCGCACGTGCCGCACAAGCGAGGCCGCGAGCTACGCTTACATCATCGCGGCCGTCTTCGTGCCGCCGTTTGTGCCGTTTGCGCCTCTCGCCCTCTATGACATTGCGCGGCGGGTGCGCCGCGAGCACGCCTGGGTCGTGCTGAGCATTGGCATCGCCTTTGTCTTTGCGCTCGTCGCGGACCTTCGCACCGACGCGCTCACCGCCCGAACGCTCCTGCTGACCGCCATCCTTTCGGTTGCCGCCACCTTGTTATCGCTACGTACCGCCCAGCTAGAGCGCGAGCAGCAGCGCATGCGCCGTACCCGCGACGAGCTGCAGGAACGAGCCCTCGCGCTCGAGGCATGCAACCGCGATCTTGCCGATCGCCAGGACTACGAAGTCGAGCTCGCGACGCTCGCCGAACGCGCCCGCATCGCGCGCGAGATCCACGACAATGTGGGCCACCAGCTCACGCGCGCCTCGCTGCAGGCCGAAGCGCTGCGCGTGGTCCACGCCGACGAGCCCGGCGTCGCCGCCGATTTCGCCGACGTTAAACGCACGGTTGACGAGGCACTCCAGCTTGTGCGCACCAGCGTCCACGCGCTCAACGACAACGCTGTCGACCTTTCCGTGCAGCTCGAACGCATTGTTGAAGGCGCGCGCTCGGACGGCGGTCCGCAGATTGAGCTTGAAGTTATGACCGAGCATGCACCCGCAAACGTCGCCAACTGCTTTGCGGCGGTCCTGCGCGAGGCGCTCTCCAACACCATGCGCCACGCTTGCGCCCAGACCGTCACCGTACGATGCATGGAGCATCCGTCGTTTTACCAGCTCATCGTTACCGACGATGGCGCGGGCGGGGTCCGAGCAAGCAGCCGCGGTGCCGCGGAGGGCATGGGGCTCGCCTCCATGCGCGAGCGCATCGAGGCGCTTGGCGGCACCTTCACCGCCGGCTCGCGTGCCAGCGCCGGCGGCTGGCGCGTGTTTGCCACCGTTCCCAAACAGCAAGGAGATGAGGGCCGATGAGGCTCATCGTTGTCGACGACGACCGCTTGGTGGTCGATTCGCTCAAGATTATCCTGGGCGCCCAGCCGCAGATCGAAGTGGTGGGCACCGGTGCCAACGGTAACGATGCGGTTTCGCTCTATGTCGAACACGCGCCCGATATCACACTGCTCGACATTCAGATGCCGGGGCGTGACGGACTTTCGGCGGCACGCGAGATCCTTGAGCGCGACCCTTCGGCGCACGTGGTGTTTCTGACGACATTCTCGGATGACGAGTACATTGTGTCGGCGCTCAAGCTCGGCGCCCGCGGCTACCTGATCAAGACCGATGTCGCCGCCATTCCGCCGGCGTTGGCGCAGGTCATGGACGGTAAACGCATACTCGAGGGCAAGGCGATCGAGGACATCGACTTTGACGGAACGGGCGTCAAAGCGGGCACGCCCCGCCGGCCCGCAGCCTTCGCCAGCCTGACCGACCGCGAGTTCGAAGTCGCCGAGCTCATCGCCCGCGGCCTCGACAACAAGGAGATCGCCGCCACCGCCTACATGGGCGAAGGCACCGTGCGCAACCACATCAGCTCGATCCTGGCAAAGATGGGCCTGCGCAACCGCACGCAGATCGCCATCGCCTACCTGCGAGGGTAGTTGCCCAACGGCCGACCACCCCGGCATAGCAAAATGTCTGCTACCGCTTTAATGCCATTTCAAAACTATGCCGGTTTACGGGGCTAAACCCAGGAACCCCGTCCATACTTGCTTTTTTCGAAAATTGACGGCTCATCTACCTGCGGTTTTATTCTTGCAACTATCGGCATGGTTGGGGGTTCGCGATTCGGCCCCGTAAACCGACATAGTTTTGGAACAGTGGGGTCACATACCGACGCCCCGCAAGCCGTACAGAGCCAAAAATGATCCGTTTTCCTCCGTCCCCAACGGATCAACTCAAAACTATGCCGGTTTACTACGATGAATCGCCCACCTTCGACCACGGTAAATTGCGCGCTTGCAAAACCGCAGGTAGAAAGCTTGCGATATTTAGAAAAATGCAATCATGGTCGGGAATGTCGAATTCATCGTAGTAAACCGACATAGTTTTGTTCGGATAGTCCCGCACGGATACCATCCCAGGCCTCGCGGAACCAAAATGATCCGTTTTCTTCCGCCCGCGGAGGTCGGCTGACGGCGCCCGCCACGGAATCGGCCCATCTACTACGTTTGACCCGACATCCCCAACCATACCCCCGTTTTGAACAAAACCGCAGGCGTTCTACCTGCGGTTTTGTTTTCGCGTTTTTTGGCATGGTTGGGGGTAAGGGACTAAACGTAGTAGATGGGCCGGTTCCATGGCAAGCCCTTCTCGCCTACGCACAAAAGCGCCGCCACGGAGAAGGGAGATGTCTCCGTGGCGGCTGGGGGACGCCCAAGACGGTG
>CABUDJ010000011.1 GCA_902490325.1 uncultured Collinsella sp.
ATGCAGCAGGGGCTCTCAATGTTTTTATGTCCTGCTCATATCGTCTCTGCCGGCACTTGGGGACACTTCTCTGCGCGCCAGAGCCGGTCGCCTGGGGATGGAGAGGCCATTTTGGCCCTTGGCGGTCAGTCGGGGCGAAACTAGAAGATCTTTCCGATTCGCGGCTGTTCATGCTTGTAGAGCATCTAAAACAATAGGATGTTATTCTGGAATATGCCGGGTGCGTGAACTTGCCTGTCTTAGCCTTAAAAAGGTATAGGGGAGTTTGGCTCAGGGGTTCCGTCTTGTTCTTCAGCGCAGTATTGTGGGACAGATTTGCTGAGATTGGCGCCTTACACCGCAGAGCGCACGGAAGGCTCTCGATTTGTGTTCTGGCCCCAGAATACAGGGCCTGATACTTACCAACTGTGGCATGGATGTAACATCTGTAGAAATCAACCCTTTTGTTGTCGACCTTTGTAAGAAGAACACTGCCATCAACTCTTTGGATGACGAAACTAGGGTGCTTGAGGGGAGCCTTTACTCCCCTCTGTGAGATGACTCATGTTTTTCGCTTGTCGTTGTGAATCCTCCGTTACTGCCGATTCCGGATGAGATTCCTTATCCCTTCGTTGGGGATGGGGGACAATCGGGTCTGGATATAACACTTCATATTCTTAAGGGTGGCGATACGCATTTAGAGGAAAACACTAAATACTGCTAATAGGGGTGACGACGATGGCGTAGGGGCGACCCACGATGCTCGCATCAATACGTCGGCTACTTGGGGAATCAGGTCTAGATGCATGTATGATGATACTGTGCAGCTATTCAATTAGTCCGCGTTCCGAATGGGTGCGGGGTATGGCGGCGACGTCGTATGCTTTTGCCCTGGCGCGATACTCAGGTATTTCTGAGGCGGTTGACGAAGTTTATACGCGCTATGCCGCGCAAGGCGTCCGGAAGTTTGCACATCTACATTACGGGCTTAGGTTTCTTCAAGCGAGCAGGCTGGTTGCGTTATTATGAGCGATTTTTCTAGTCTAGGCGACAAAAGGCAAAGGATTTGGTGGGTGTAAAACGAGGTCGTTTGCGGGCGGACGCTCCAATCTATTGTGGCAATCGGGCGGTTGAAAAAGATATTTCAATCGCCCGATTGCCAGATTCGTCGGAGGAGATGTCCGATTCCGACTCTCTTGTAGGAAGAGCTTGAGACCGTATTGGCCCAAGGCAATCTTAAAGCAGTCTCATTGGCAAATCTTCGCTCCTGTTGTGTTGAGGTGTAAGGTATCAGTGATTGATGTTTTGTGGCGGGTAGATTGGGGCCTTCCTTGATTCGATGCGTTTTCTCGAGGTTCATCAGAGCAAAAGGGGCTTTCGTCTTCATTGCTATCACGGTGATTGGAACCGCTCTCTCCTATGCCATGCCATACGTGAACGGAAAATTTTTAGATTTTCTTCTCGGTAACCGCAGCGAAAGAGACGCCGCACTCTTCGCACTCCTGGTTGCGTCAATAGGAGTTTTCTCCACCCTCTTTACTTATTTTGCAGGAACACTTTCCATTCGCATAAGCACGAGACTTTCCTTTGATCTTCTCAGGGAGGCCGTCTTGCGTTTTGAAAGAGACGATTACTTGGTGAGTCGGACCATCGATCCAGCCTATACAACGCAACGGATTATTTCCGACTCCAGCGTGGTCTCATCCTTCGTTTTGGCGAATTTCATCAGTGCGCCGCTGTCCATTGTAGCTATTCCCATCGTATTGCTTATCATATGGTCAATTGATTCAACTCTCGCGGTGTTTTCCATCATTCTCCTCATCGTGTATTTCTGTGTAATTACTGGGTTGAGGAAACTTTTGTATAGGGTCACGTATGAGAAGAAAGAGGCGGACAGCGCCTTTTACGCCGCAATTGCATCGCAGCTTAATCAGATTCTCAACATTCAACTGGCATCTTCGTACGGCAAGAGCGAACAAGCGCTCGACGCTGGGTTTAAGAGCTATTTTCCCAAAGTTTTGCGCTCCGGAAAGCTATCATATTCTCTGACATCGCTCGATGGTCTTTTCGCAGCGTTGTTTCAAGCGGTGATACTTGTTGTTTCCGGAGTACGAATCATTAACGGAACTATGTCAATAGGCGAGTACACTATCATCGGTACATACTTCGCGGTTCTCTTTAAGACTTTGAAAAGTATGATGTCATTGTTCAAATCCTATCAGGACGCCAAGGCATCATGGGATAGGACGGCTATCGCGACGAGGGAAAAGGCGAGATCGGGGCGGAATCGGACCGATTTGGCGAAACTTGATGGAATAAATGACATTTCGGTATCTGATTTGGAATTCTCGGTTGCCCTTCCAGACGGATCTGTCCGAGGGGTCCTCGGCGGGTTTTCTTTCAAGTTTTCCGGTCCTGGTACATATTGCATAGTTGGGGAGAACGGAAGGGGCAAGACATCGCTTCTTTACTTGATGCTCGGGCTATATTCATCGAAAGGCAAAGTAAAATACAACGGTGTGCCAATCGAAGAATGCGACTTGGATTACATACGTGCGAGAGAGATATCGTGCTGCCCACAGTCGTGCTTCGCGCCGGACGAAACGGTGAAAGAGCTGTTAGAGTATTTCGACACGCCCTTTTCTCCCTATCACCGGGGTGTAGATGACCTACCTTCGCTGGAAAACAGCGTGAAGGAGTTGCTCGGGAAACGTTGCTCCGCGCTTTCGGGCGGTGAGTTGCGCCGCGTGTACTTATGGTCGGCGCTTTCACGCAAGTCGTCAGTTTTGGTGCTCGACGAGCCCACGACTGGGCTAGACGCTGTAAGCCGCGCCGAGCTTGCGGCCTATGTTAAGCGCAACAAGCAAAGCCAGCTGATCATCATTGTCTCTCACGATGACGAGATGGTCGGCGCGGTAGAAGGGGTAGTGGATTTAGGCAGCATGTACCAGGGTAAATGCTGACAAGTGTAGTGCTACCCAACTGACAGAGATAACAAAAAAGCGATGCAGATGCACGTAGCATTCAGTCGGTTCGGACTCGGTGCCTTCACGCCATCGCAACGCTTTCAGATATAGTTCTCATTCTCTTACTAAAGGAAACTTTAGTCTACGTTGTCTTGTCGAGACAGAGGTGAAGCGAAGTGTTGTCGCGACGTATCTTATTCCAGGTGGCTCAGTATCATCGTGAGAATCACACCAAAGTGTACTTACAATTCTCGTGTCCCACGGACAACATGAGCTGAGCATTGAGGTTCCACCCTTTGCTGCAACTACACGGGGTTGGACGGCAATGAATATGCCGGGCCGCATGCCACGCGCAGCGGGGGTCCATGCCCCAGTATGTTGCCTACAGCAGCCTCGATGTCCACGCACACATCATCTCTGCCTTCGTGTTCAATCCGTTTGCCGGAGAGTGCGAGGGTTACAAGGCCGTAGAATACGAGCCGAACAAATGAAATGCGGTATCGACGCATAGGATTAAACTGACGATTGCTTTGCACCGAAAATACGCCCGGAAAGCCGCTATGGGTGGCGGCCCGGGTTAAATTGAGAGGCCCGTCCGATCACTTTCATGTGACGAACGGTCGGGCTTCTTATTCCACTTGCCAATGCTCGGCTCATATTGGAAGAAAGCTACGCTAATGTTTGCGTGATACTCCTATTTTTTCCGAAGAAAGAGTCGGATAATGAAGAATAACAATAAAAAAGGTGCCAGATATAAAGCAAGTATAAAGGTTAATCCAACGAGACCTTGCAATAATGGCATAACTCCTCCCAGACACGAGATTTTGGTATTTGTCCCCATCTTATTTTGAATTGGACCAAATAGTTCCTAGACACAAAAACTACTCGTCAACTGGATCGCACCAATCTGCTGGCAAAACACAGCTTGATTCTTTATCGACATAGCACCAATCCGCAACAGGGCACTCGGCGATGTCGTAAAAATTGCATATATCAACTCCAAGACAACAAGGCTCAACGGGAGGATGTTCATTTGAACCAACAGGATGGATATGCTTCATAACAGCTCCTCACCTTAATCCAATTAGAGACTACGTTTGATCAATGCCACAGTGATCTACAACACAGATGCTGCCGCCATCCATGTCATAGTCGCAGTAATCGTATGCACCACAGCCATCTGCTTTATCATAAACAGTACAGATGTCAGTAATGCCCAAGAGGCAGTCAAAAGACATCGGCTTCACGCCTGCCTCGTCGCCACTTCCTGGATTAATCGGATGAATATGCTTCACGACTACCTCCCTTTGAGTGCAGAAAAACCTCAATATTGTGTATAACAAACCAAGATGTCTAGTTCACCATATTTCTAGAATGGTTTCGGCGAACGTAGCAATAAGCTTCGCAGACGGTAATCAGAAGAACGAACACCTCCACAATGGTGACAGCAATGCGCTGAACCGCTTATTCCGATACAGTAGCTTCTCGTTGATTTTTCTCCTGCGAAGATGAGTGGCGGGAAATAAGGTCAAAAGCCATCTCGTAGCACATTTTTCTATATTCACATGATGCAGGGTGTAGACTCTTGGGCAAGTAGCCGTGCTCGTCTGCAGCCTCCCAGCTACAGCCCCCACCACAGAAAGACCGAGCCCAACAGTCCGTACAGTCAATTCTTTTTTCGACACCCTGACTCCAGTTTTCAATATACCTAGTTTCGTCAATTCCGGTGACGATGTTGCCCATTTTGAATCGCATCATCCCGACAAACCTGTGACAGGGGTATACGTCCCCTTCGGGAGTCACGGAAATAAAACGCCTGCCAGCCCCGCATCCGACAAAGGCGATCCTGTTGCTCATAATCAAATCAACTGCAGTTTTCAATGTTCTAAACAAGGGCTTTTCCCCTTGATCAATCTGTTTGAGATATTGATCCGCCAAATCTATTAGGCCCGCCCTGATTTTGTTTAATGAGTGTTCGTCGAGTTTGATATTCTCATCGAATGAGCTCACGGGCGAGAAGTAAATCCTTCTGAAGCCCATCTCTTTAAACTGAAGATAGTCTTCAACAAGGTTACAGTTATTATTTGTTAAGGTCGCTCTTGCGCCGAAGGGGAACGACTCGGAAAAACGACGAACGTTTTTGTCGATATCGGAGAAAGAGCCGCCTCCCGTCTTGTACGGGCGCGATGCATCGTGCTTGCATCCTGTACCATCGAGACTAATCAGAACAGAAAACCCGTGCTCCTTGAAAGAATTCACAGCAGTGTCATTCAAAAGCGTTCCGTTGGTCGTAATAGAATAGGTAAAGTTTCTATTGGGGTATATTCTTTTTGAATAGTCGACCGTTTTCCATATCAGCGGCTCGTTAATCATGGGTTCCCCACCAAAAAAGACGATTGCAAGCGTTTCGTTTTCCGATGAACTTGCGACGAGGTAGTCGACCGCCTTGAAGGCTATCTCGTCTGTCATCAGCAGAGGAGACGTTCCATAATCTCCTTTACCGGCAAAACAGTAACTACAACCAAGGTTGCATGCATGTGAAACGTGGAGTTCGATGGATCTAAGTTTTCGAGGCGTGTCTTTTGTTAAGAAAGTCCGCTCAGACAATCGTTGATACTCATCAATGTCGTCTTCAAGTTCTGCTATGGTCGTTTGGTCGTAGCCTTTCGCAGCAAGTGACTTTGTTAGCAACTTCGAGTTGACCGTTCTTCCCGATGCTTCAAATATGCGAAGCGCATCTTCTGATGCTTGGTCAACCTGAAAGCAATTGCGAGTGACCTCATCGAAGCAGTAACGACGATCACTTACTGAGAAAAAATGCATACGTTCCTCAATTTCATGCTGGACTGGCACTAACCTTGTTTATTGTTACGCAGCTATAAAAAACCACCAGCGGGGATTCGGTGTGCGGCCCAATCGGACTCCCAAAAGGTTCTATTTGAGACTGGCAAGCTTTGTGTTGTTGGCACTTCGACAGCGCTCTTTATTCCAACATGGAGCCTCGCAGTTTGAGTCGACTTGCCTCTGGAAGGTCCGATCTCAACTTGATTTAGGATGAAAACAGATTACAGGCGCGCTCCTCTAGAAAGAAAGGAAACCAATCGCCGCCTTTCACCAGGAAAGTTTTTATAGCCCACCTCGAGCAAAATGAAAGATGCGAGAGCGATTGGGGAACAACGCGAATCTCCCCTTTTGGGTGGGAGCGAGCCTTCAGCCACCGGCGAACGACTCGCCCTGGTCAGAATCTGGAAGTGGTGCCGGGCCGCTTGGGCCTCCCCGGTGACTTCGTGGGGCTTACCTGCCTGACGTCGAGGAGTACATCCGCAAGATTCGTTCCCTATGCCGTTTGCTCTCACGCCCGCCTTGGTTCCAAGTCGGGCGAGCACGAGGTCGCGCCGGCGCATCCGCTGGGACTGCTGCGCGTGCAAAACGGCTACGCGGTGAGCGTCCCGCGCTGGATTCAGCCGAGTGAGGAAGGCGTCGAGATCGGCGCGCTGGCAACGGGGGAGGGCGGCATCACCGATGTGGGCGATGACGTTTCGGCTCGCCATGCCCACGTGTGGCGCGATGACCAAAATGTCTGGTACGTTGAGGACCTGTCGTCCACCAACGGAACCGTGGTGGTAAACGGCGCGACGAACGTCTGCACCCAGGTCGAGCCCGGCCGCTCCGCCCAGCTCAACCCCGGTGACGAGCTCAAGCTCGGAGAATCCACAACCTACGCCATCCTCCTCGGCGCCCTCTGACTCATCTCCTAAATAAGTTGCGGTGAAATAGGGGCTGTTTAAGGCTACGGCCGGCAAAAACAGTTCCTATTTCACCGCAGCTGCTGCGTTGTCCCCGGGGATTGCGTTCGCTGACATCGGCCGTGTGATAGTCACCCGGGGTAAACCTTTACCGCCCGCCTATATTTGCCGAAATATGGCTTGGCGGCGGGGTACAATAAATCCGCATGCGGATTTCCGTTGCGGGCGCTTCCCATCGCCGGGGCGTGCCCGGGAGCATCCGGCATGCGGCCTTTGCGGCGCTCGGTCATGTGCAAGACGGGCGGTCGGGTCTGTGGGGCGCATCAACTGTCCCTCGCCTCGGCATGTTTTCTCTCCACGCCACGTACCTGCTGCTGAGCCTGCCTGCCAGATGATTGGAAGCAACAGCGTAAATCCCATCACGCCAACATCCCGGCGATCGCCGGGGCCTGTATACCTATATGAGAGGAGAGGGGTATATGGCGCGTAAGTTTAAGTCTATGGACGGCAACGAGGCGGCCGCATATGTTTCGTATGCGTACACCGAGGTAGCGGGAATCTATCCCATTACGCCGTCCAGCCCGATGGCCGACCATGTCGACCAGTGGGCGGCCCAGGGTCGCAAGAATATCTTCGGCACCCCGGTCAAGGTCGTCGAGATGGAGTCCGAGGCAGGTGCAGCCGGTACCGTTCACGGTTCGCTGGGCGCCGGTGCTCTGACCACCACCTACACGGCTTCTCAGGGTCTGCTCCTGATGATCCCGAACATGTACAAGATCGCGGGCGAGCAGCTCCCGGGCGTCTTCCACGTCTCCGCGCGTTGCGTCGCTTCCCACGCCCTGAACATTTTTGGCGATCACTCCGACGTCATGGCCTGTCGTCAGACCGGCTTCGCCATGCTCGCCGAGGGCAACGTCCAGGAGGTCATGGACCTCTCGCCGGTGGCTCACCTTGCCGCCATCGAGGGCAAGACCCCGTTCCTTAACTTCTTCGACGGCTTCCGCACCAGCCACGAGATCCAGAAGGTCGTCATGTGGGACTACAAGGATCTGGCCGAGATGTGCGACATGGACGCCGTCCAGGCTTTCCGCGACCACGCGCTCAACCCTGAGCACCCGCACACCCGCGGCAGCCACGAGAACGGCGATATCTTCTTCCAGAACCGTGAGGCCTGCAACAAGGTCTACGACGAGCTTCCCGCCGTCGTCGAGGGCTACATGAAGAAGATCAACGAGAAGCTCGGCACCGATTACGGCCTGTTCAACTACTACGGCGCTCCCGATGCTGATCGCGTCGTCGTGTGCATGGGCTCCTTCTGCGACGTGCTCGAGGAAGTCATCGACTATCTCAACGCTCACGGCGAGAAGGTCGGCCTGGTCAAGGTTCGCCTGTTCCGTCCGTTCTCCATCAAGCACTTCGTCGACGTTCTCCCCGAGACCGTCCAGAAGATCGCCGTCATGGACCGCACCAAGGAGCCGGGTTCCATCGGCGAGCCGCTCTACCAGGACGTCGTCTCCGCTCTCTACGAGGCTGGCAAGACGGGCATCAAGGTCGTCGGCGGCCGTTACGGCCTGGGCAGCAAGGACACGCCTCCCGCGTCCGCGTTCGCTGTCTTCGAGGAGCTCAAGAAGGACGAGCCCAAGCGCGAGTTCACCATCGGCATTGTCGATGACGTGACCAACCTGAGCTTGCCCGAGGCCGAGGATGCGCCCAACACCGCAGCCCCCGGCACCATCGAGTGCAAGTTCTGGGGTCTGGGTGGCGACGGTACCGTCGGCGCCAACAAGAACTCGATCAAGATCATCGGCGACCACACCGACAAGTACGTCCAGGCCTACTTCCAGTACGACTCCAAGAAGACCGGCGGCGTCACCGTCTCGCACCTGCGCTTTGGCGATTCTCCGATCCGTTCGCCGTACTACGTGACCAAGGCCGACTTTGTCGCTTGCCACAACCCCAGCTACATCGTTAAGGGCTTCAAGATGGTCCGCGACGTCAAGCCGGGCGGCACCTTCCTGGTCAACTGCCAGTGGAGCGACGAGGAGTTCGCCGAGCACATGCCCGCCGTGGCCAAGCGCTACATCGCGAACAACAACGTCAACGTCTACCTGATCGACGCTATCGACCTGGCCGCCAAGGTCGGCATGGGCAAGCGCACCAACACGGTGCTCCAGTCCGCCTTCTTCGCGCTGGCCAAGGTCCTGCCCGCCGAGGACGCCCTGCAGTACATGAAGGACGCGGCTACCAAGTCCTACATGAAGAAGGGCCAGGCTATCGTCGACGCCAACCACAAGGCCATCGATGCCGGCGCTACCGCCTTCCGTAAGTTCGAGGTTCCGGCCGACTGGGCTACCGCCGAGGATGCCGCTCCCGTCGAGCTCTCCGAGGAGACCAAGTCCGCTATCGCCCAGCAGGTCAAGAACCTGCTCGAGCCCATCGATCGCATGGACGGCGACAGCCTGCCCGTTTCCGCCTTCGTCGATTGCGCCGATGGCCAGTTTGAGCTGGGCGCCTCCGCATACGAGAAGCGCGGCGTCGCCGTGGTCGTTCCCCACTGGGACGAGACCAAGTGCATCCAGTGCAACCAGTGCGCCTACGTGTGCCCGCATGCCACCATCCGTCCGTTCGCGATGACCGAGGACGAGGCTGCCGCCGCGCCCGAGGCTACCCGCACGCTCGACGCCATGGGCCCCAAGGCCAAGGGCATGAAGTTCACCATGGCTGTGTCCCCGCTCGACTGCATGGGCTGCACCAACTGCGTCAAGGTTTGCCCCAAGGGCGCCCTCGAGATGGTTCCCACCGAGCAGGAGATGGACCAGCAGCCCGTTTGGGACTACATGGTCGAGAACGTCTCCGAGAAGAAGGAGCTCATCGCGGCCAACGTCAAGGGCAGCCAGTTTAAGCAGCCCTACTTGGAGTTCTCCGGCTCCTGCGCCGGCTGCGCCGAGACCGCCTATGCACGTCTGGTGACCCAGGTTGCCGGCGACCGCATGTTCATCTCCAACGCTACCGGCTGCTCTTCCATTTGGGGCAACCCCGCTGCCACCGCTCCTTACTGCAAGGACAAGGACGGTCACGGCCCGGCGTGGAACAACTCCCTGTTCGAGGACAATGCCGAGCATGGTCTGGGCATGGCCGTTGGCTATGAGGCCGTTCAGCACAAGCTGATCGCCGCTACCCAGGACATCATCGCTGCCGATGGTCCGTCCGACGAGCTCAAGGCCGCCGGCCAGGCTTGGATCGACTCCGTCAACGACGCCGAGGCCTCCAAGACCGCTGCCGCTGCCTACGTTGCCGAGCTCGAGAAGTGCGGCTGCGACGCTTCCAAGGCGATCCTCGCCGACAAGGCTTACCTCACCAAGAAGTCCTTCTGGATTTTCGGCGGCGACGGCTGGGCCTACGACATCGGCTTCGGTGGCCTGGACCACGTCCTGGCTTCCGGCCACAACGTCAACGTCTTCGTCTTCGACACCGAGGTCTACTCCAACACCGGCGGTCAGGCCTCCAAGGCCTCGAACCTGGGCCAGGTCGCTCAGTTCGCCGCTGCCGGTAAGGTGACCAAGAAGAAGTCTCTGGCCGAGATTGCCATGAGCTACGGCTACGTCTACGTGGCGCAGGTCGCCATGGGCGCCAACCCGGCTCAGACCCTCAAGGCCATTCACGAGGCCGAGGCCTACGACGGCCCGTCCCTCATCATCGGCTACAGCCCCTGCGAGATGCACTCCATCAAGAAGGGCGGCATGCAGAACTGCCAGGCCGAGATGAAGAAGGCTGTCGAGTGCGGTTACTGGAACCTCTTCCGCTTCAACCCCGAGGCTGCTGCCGGCAAGAAGTTCTCGCTCGATTCCAAGGAGCCCGCGGGCGGTTATCAGGAGTTCCTGATGAACGAGGCCCGTTACGCTTCGCTGACGCGATCCTTCCCCGAGCGCGCCGAGGAGCTCTTCAAGGAGAATGAGCAGGCCGCTATGGACCGTTATCAGCACCTGCTGAAGCTCAAGACGGTGTACAACGAGGCCTAGGTCTCCCACCGCAGGATCTGAGGGCTGACCTTCGCGGACGTCCTCGGACATGAAAGAACCCCCGCTGCGCACTACGTGCGGCGGGGGTTCTTTCGTCCTGCGGAGTGTCCGCGAAGGTCAGCCCTCAGATCCTGCTACGACTATGTCCTCGGATTGTGGGGCTGCATGAGGGACGTGGTTGTGGGGGCCTTTTGTCCCCGTCGCTGTTTCGCGGCGCGGCCGCGAAACCACGCGTTACTTTGGTTATGGAGGGGGCTTGGTTGTTGGTTCAGATGATCTAGAGAGATATGGGTGCAAATGAGAAATCGTTGTTGGGGTCGTCCTTTTCCATAAACTCATCGAGGCAGAATGTCATATAGATTGGAACGTACAGGATCTTGCCCTCTTCGCTAAGGTTTTCGTGGCTCAGCACAACGGCCTCGGGAATCTTGTACTCGCCCACACTCATCAGGCGATCGAGGGCCGCATGTGCTCGAACTTTCTTGCCCGATTTGACTTCGATTGGGACAACATGTCCTCGGGCGCCTTCGATTACAAAGTCGACTTCACCGACCTCACGTGTTTGGTAGTACCACGTATCTGCTCCGAGGGCAACAAGCTCCTGCGCGACCACGTTTTCATAGAGACCGCCGAGGTTGGGGGTTTTCATATCTAGATATACAGCGCGTGCCGTGCTACCGGGATGTCGCGATGCGAGCATTCCTGTATCGGACTCGTATAGTTTGAAGGCGGCTGCCTTCTCTGTCCTCTTAAGAGGACTCCGGGCCTCCGTCACCTGGGGGACCATCAATCCAACGCCTGCGTTCACCAGCCATAGGAAATCCTGCTCGTATTTTTGAAGACGAGCTCCCTCGCCTAGAGACGAGACGATAAAGCGATGGGACTCCGCCTCAAGCTGAACGGGAATTTGCTCGAAAATGGAGCGAACGTTAAACGCTCGAGTCGATGCATATTTAGAGATATCGCTTTTGTACTGATCGACTAGCTGAATTTGAAGCACACGCGTTCTCACGAGCGAATAGCCCGAATCGATATAGTTCTGAACGACCTCTGGCATGCCGCCGCAAACGATATAGGCTCTAAAGTTTTTGAGCATCGCCTCATGAATATAGTTTTCGACGGGACGTCTCTCGACAAGGCAGCTGCGAATGTCTGCAAGCACATTCTCGCTGATGCTGTTTGCCCAACAGAACTCTTCAAAATCCATCGGTCGCATAACAATGTGCTCGACATACCCCACCGGAAAAGAAGAGATCCCCTTAAACTCAGTCCCAAGCATAGACCCCGAGAAGACATAGCTAAAGCGTCCGTCCTCGACCAGCGCCTTCATAAGTGTAACGATCTGCGGATACTCCTGAATCTCATCGACGAAGATAAGCGTGTCTCCTTCAACAAGCGGTGCATCCGCAAGAAGGGCCACACGGTTGATGAAGTCAATGGAGTTCTTAGCGCCAACAAGTACGTCTCTTGCCTCGGCATCGAGTAGCAGATTGACCTCATAATACGAAGCGTAGTTGCTCTTTCCAAACGCGCGAATTGCATAGCTCTTGCCAATCTGACGCGCGCCAGTAACAAGCAACGCTTTATTGGATTTGTTCTTCCAGCTCAAAAGCCTGTCAGTGACCTTACGGCGTAGCATTAAAACCTCTCAATGACAAAAATTGGCAAATAGATTTGACCCTAATCATACAAAAATTGGCAGATAGATTTGACCCAAATCATACAAAAATTGGCAAATAGCAAAGCTCGCTTAGGCCTCAAAGCCAGCGAGCCAGCACGGTACTTTGCGAAAAGGCTGGCAGCGCCGTTGTTGAGGGTGGCCAGGTTGGCAGTGGCGCCGTTAGCGTTCTCGGCTGCTTGGGCGCGCAGGAGCGAAAGGGCGTCGGCAGCGTTCATGCAGAAGCCGACGGTAAAGTTCCATACTGCGAACTCGCAGTCGCTTGCCGCGGGGTGAAGCGCGATCGGCTATCCCTTATGTTGGATGAAAAGCCCCATGTTTTTGCAGGGATGCATACTCGTCAAATTAATGTATAGAATCGCGTATAGTGCGAGTAAGATATTGCGCTGTCCGTTTTGTGTTTAGCAAAGATATAGTTTGCATAATCTGGTCTAATCCCTGCTCTATTTAAATAAAGTTGCACGTAAATGGCGTAGATATACCTGAACTGGGCTTCTTTACGCTGAGCGGGTAAAATCGACCGTTCGCCGCTTAGGTATTTCCAAAATGAATAAAATGAGCGATAAAGAGAATATAAACCCTAATAAACTCGCGTATCGCACGGACGCGGGTTATTAATGGGTTGTAGGCCTTTTACAGAAAGGATTCCAGCAATGTCTAAGCCTCTTGGCAAGCCCGATCGTATTGTCGTCGCCCTCGGCGGCAACGCCCTCGGCAACAACCCCGTCGAGCAGATCGAGGCCGTGAGCAACACCGCCCACGCTCTCCTCGGCCTCATCGAGCAGGGCAACGAGATCATCATCACCCACGGCAACGGCCCGCAGGTCGGCATGATCCAGAACGCCTTCGCCGCCGCCCACGACGCCATCGGCACCCCCGAGATGCCGCTGCCCGAGTGCGGCGCCATGTCCCAGGGCTACATCGGCTATCACCTGCAGCAGGGCATCGGCCGCGAGATGCACAAGCGCTACAAGCGTTGGCACGCCGCCACCGTCGTCACCCAGATCGAGTGCGATCCCGACGATCCCGCGTTCAAGAACCCGACCAAGCCGATCGGCCCCTTCTACACCGAGGAGCAGGCCAAGGAGTTCATGGCCGAGGATCCCTCCAAGGTCTTCGTCGAGGATTCCGGCCGCGGCTGGCGTCGCGTCGTCGCCTCCCCCGATCCCAAGAAGATCGTCGAGGCCGACTCCATCCTCAACCTGCTCGACAACGAGTTCATCGTCATCGCCTGCGGTGGCGGCGGCATCCCCGTCGTCCGCGACTACGAGAACAAGGGCTGCTACAAGGGCGTTCCCGCCGTCATCGACAAGGACCTGGGCGGCGAGCTGCTGGCCGAGGACTGCGACGCCGACGTCCTGTTCCTGCTGACCGCCGTCGAGCACGTCGCCATCAACTTTGGCAAGCCCAACCAGGAGGAGCTCGAGGACCTCACCGCCGACGAGGCCGAGCGCCTGGCCGACGAGGGTCAGTTCGGCAAGGGTTCCATGGAGCCCAAGGTCCGCGCCGCCATCAAGTTCGCCCGCTCCCGCAAGGGCCGCACCTGCATCATCGGCGCCCTGGACAAGGCCGCCGAGACCATGGCCGGCCTCTCCGGTACCCGCATCCACGAGTAGCCCCTACTCCGTTGCCTCTCCCGTGGGCGCCAGGCAAAGCGCCCACAAACTAGCCTCTCTTCATGAGCCCCGCGGTCCGCTCCGACTGCGGGGCTTTTGCTATTCACCTAGTCATTGGGGACGTTCTTAAACGACTAGTCAAACAAGAACGTCCACAACGACTACTCATTTAAGTCTGTCCCCAATGACTGCGGAAAGCGCATCTCACACCGGCACATGGCTTTCGGGTCCTTTCTCCGTGCTCCCTATAAGTTCGGCTGGACTCCCCGCAACCTGTTCCGAGTTGGCGGAACGAGCGCGACGTGGAGTGTCATTCTTTACCGCGTTAGACTAGACGCAGGGAAAGGAGGAGGACATGGATGCTCGCGTCAAGCAGCTTGTAAATATGATCGAGGACGCTCAGCCTGTCGCTGTCGCGGTACTTGCCAAGCGTCTCGAGGTAAGCGAGCGCGCCGTGAGAAACTATATCCATCGCGCAAACGACAACCTTGCAGGGGTTGCACGCATCGTTGGCAGCAAGGGGCAGTATCGTATCGATGTTGCACGTGCAGATGAGCTTGCTCGCTTGCTAGACGGTGCGGCTCAGGCCCATCCGGGCATTCCTGATACGCGCGACGGCCGTGTGTCCTTCCTTCTTAACGACCTCCTCATGCGGTCCCAGTGGGTGACGATTGAGGAGTATGCGGATTTACTCTACGTTTCGGCGCGAACTCTGTCCAATGACATGCGTCTGGTAGAGCAGAAACTCGCCCAATTTGACTTAACGCTCGAAAAGCGCCCACGCTACGGAATCCGCGTTGCGGGCGGGGAGTCGCAACGGCGCCTGTGCCTGGCCTCGCTGGTGAGGCCCGTGTTGCCCGACACCGACGATGCAAAGCTCGCCGAGCGCCTGCGGGCCATCGCCGCATGTGTGGACGATGCCCTGACGGCCTCGCCCGTCACGGTGAGCTCGCTGGCATCCCGCAATCTCATCATGCATCTTTACATTGCTCTTGGCCGCATCGAGCAGGGCTGCTATGTCCCAGCTGCAGAATCGGACGTTCAAAAACTGGAGGGAACGCGCGAATACGCCGCGGCTTTCCAGATTGCCGCAAACATCAAGGATGCCCTGGGCGTGAGCATGCCCCGAGAAGAGGTTGCCTTTATCGCAATCCATTTGCTCGGCAGGGGCACGGGCGTGCCCGAGAAGGGCTCTGCCGTTATCTCGGACGAGATGTGGGAGATTGCTTCCGAGATGGTACGTGCGGTCAACGATGAGTTTAGGTTTGACTTTAGCGGCGATCTTGAACTTCGCATGAACCTTGCTCGGCATATCGGCCCTCTGGGCTATCGCCTTGAATATCACATGCATATGGATAACCCCATGCTGCCCGATATCAAGACGAGGTTTCCGTTGGCCTATTCGATGGCAGCTGGCACCTCGCAGGTACTCGAGCGTCATTTTGGCAGCCAGCCCTCTGATGAAGAGCTCGGCTACATCGCCATGGCATTTGCCCTGGCCCTCGAGCAGCAAGCCGACCAGCCGCGTCGCAAACGCATCCTGATCGTGTGCGCCTCGGGAGCGGGAAGCGCCCGTATGCTCGAGCACCAGTACCGCAAGCAGTTTGGCATGTATATCGATTCGATTGAGACATGCGATGTCGCCCGCGTGGGAACGTTCGATTTTTCGCATATCGACTACGTGTTCACAACGGTGCCGCTCAACGTCAAGTTGCCCGTGCCCGTCCGCGAGGCCGATTTCTTCTTGGAGACGAGCGATGTCAACGCTATCCGCAAGGTGCTGAGCGACGACACTGCGCAATCGGACTCCGTGAGCTCTTTCTTTAGCCGTGCCCTGTTCTTCAACTGCGTTGAGGCGTCGTCGAAGCAGGCCGTTCTCCGATATCTCTCCGAGCGCGCCGTCGAGAGCGGCCGTGTCGATGCCCAGTTTGCCCAAGAGGTCGCCGAGCGCGAGAGCGCGAGCGCCACCTCGTTTGGCAATGGGGTAGCCATGCCCCATGGGATGCATCCCTTGAGCGCCGAGGCCTTTGTTACCGTGGGCCTGCTCGAACATCCCATTCTTTGGGACGAATACGGCCATGAGGTCGATATCGTCTTTATGGTGTCGTTTGCCCGGTCGGGCGGCGATGAGGCGCGGATCTTGAGCTCACTGCTCGCCGAGATCTTTATGGACCGCCAGGGGGTCGAGCGCCTACGCGAGCGCCGGTCCTGGCATGAGCTGATGGCGCTTGTGCAAGCGCATACGGC
The DNA here is from genome assembly GCA_902490325.1 of uncultured Collinsella sp. GTDB lineage: Bacteria > Actinomycetota > Coriobacteriia > Coriobacteriales > Coriobacteriaceae > Collinsella. The sequence continues at coordinate 16,252 of CABUDJ010000011.1, forward strand.
TTAAGACTTCTTTTGTCGATGACCCTGTCAGTCTACCTGCAATAAACCTCGAGGATTGCGGGCGGGAGATAGGCGTTTCGAATATTCAAGTACAAACCAAACATCACGGGAGAGGAGACCGTTATGGACGATCAGGGAACCGAGATGGTTTCGTTTCAGCTGGTCGCTGCAGCGGGAGAGGCACGCAGCCTTGCCTTCGAAGCCCTTGAAAAGGCAAAGGCGGGGGATTTTGACGCCGCCGCCAAACTCATGAAGCAGTCAAAGGATGCGGGAATCAAGGCTCACCACATCCAAACGCAGCTGCTTTCGACTGAGGCAGCGGGCGAGCATCTGTCGGTGGATGTGTTGCTGGTCCATGCTCAGGACCACCTCATGTGCTCCATGCTTGCTCAGGAGCTCGTGCAGGAGCTGATCTGCCTGTATGAGCGCACTGCAACCAAGAACGCCTAGCGGCGTGCGGTGACTATCCAACCAATCAATGCGAAGGGAATCCCTTATGAAGATCCTTCTTGTTTGCGCAGCTGGTCTGTCTACAAGCATTCTGATGAAGAAACTCGAGAAATATGCGGAGCAAAACGGCATCGAGCTCGATATCGATGCGGTGGGTATCGGCGAGTATCAGGAGACGTGCGCCAATTATGACGTGCTGCTCTTGGGGCCGCAGGTGTCCTACCAGCTCAACACCGTCAAGCAGGGGAGCGGTAAGCCGACCGCGGTCATCCCCGCACAGGACTACGGCATGGGCAACGCCGCCAACGTGCTGGCACTCGCCCAGTCGCTGTTGGGTTAGGAGGCAACCATGGAGAAGTTCATGACCCTGCTTCAGGAAAAACTGACCCCTATCGCCAATTTCTGCGGCACCGAGCGCCACTTTGCCTCCATGCAAAAGGGCTTTATGAGCGCGATCAGCTTCATCTTGGTATCTGCCGTCTTTATGATTCTCGCCAACCCGCCGGTCACGGCCGACCTGGTGGCGCAGGGCGGGTTCTGGTCCGTCTTTGGCCCTTGGCTCGATTTTGCCACGGCCAATAAGCTCACGCTGCTCATTCCCTTCAACATGACGATGGGCATACTGTCGGTGATCGTGACGTTCGCAATCGCCTATAACCTGGCGGGCACCTACAAGATGCCCAAGCTTAACGCCGGTATGACCTCGCTGGTGATGTTCCTGATCGCCGCGGCGCCGTCGTCCTACTACCAGCTTGCTGACGAGTCCGTGCTCCAGGCGGTCCCCTGCACCTATCTGGGTGCGCAGGGCCTGTTTACCGCCATCATCGTTGCCTTGGTCTCCGTCGAGGTCACGCGCTTCTGCCAGACCAAGGGCATCACCATCAAGATGCCCGATGGCGTGCCGCCGTTTTTGTCCGAAACCTTTGGCGCCATCGTACCTATGCTCGCCAACATCCTCATCTTCTTTGGCGGCAACCTGCTGATCCAGATGATCGATCCCGCGCTGTCCATCCCCTCGGTTATCGAGAAGCTGCTCGCTGCCCCGCTTTCCGTCGCAGTTGACTCTGTGCCCGGCGCACTGCTTATCTGCTTCATGACGCTGCTGTTTTGGTGCTTTGGCGTCCACGGCAACATGATCGTAATGCCCATCACCGCCCCGGTCACGCTTGCCGCCTTTGCCGCCAACGCCTCGCTCTATGCTGCCGGGCAGCCGCTTGAGTTCCACCCGGCGCTCATGTCGTTGGCCATCAACCTCATCGGCGGCACGGGTAATACGTTCTCTTTTGTGGCGCTCTGCGCGTTTAGGGCAAAGTCGCAGCAGCTCAAGGCATTTGGCAGGGCATCGATCGTGCCGAGCTTCTTCCGTATCTCCGAGCCCGCGATCTTCGGCGCGCCCATCATCTTCAACCCGATCCTCATGATTCCGTTTGTGCTAGGCGGCATGATCTCGGCCCTGCTGTATTGGGGTGCGGTCTCACTGGGTCTTGTCTCTAACTTCTACATCTTGGTGAGCGGCACGTTCCCCATCTTCGTTCAGGGCTTTGTCCAGTGCCTCGACCCGCGCATCTGGGTGTTTACGATCGTTTTGATCGTGGTCATGGCTGTGGTCTGGTACCCGTTCTTTAAGGTGTACGATAACCAGCTCCTGGCTCAGGAGCAGGAGAACGCCGCGGCAGCTTCTGCCGAGGATGCTGAGTAGCATGAGTTACTTTGACAGAACGTCTGCCGCCGGTATGCCCGAGGGCTTTTTGTGGGGTGGTGCCCTCGCCGCCAACCAGGCCGAAGGGGGCTGGAACGAGGGCGGCCGCGGCATGTCGCACTCCGACCTGATCCCACAGGGTTCCGACCGCTGGGATGTAATGTTTGGCAGGCAAAAGCCCGTGGACGATCCGGACAGGCTGTATCCATGCCGCTGGGGCAACGACTTCTTCCATCATTGGCACGAGGATGTCGAGCTCTTTGCCGAGATGGGCTTTAAGTGCCTGCGTCTTTCAATTTGCTGGAGCCGTATTTTTCCCACAGGGATGGAGACCGAGCCCAACGGCGAGGGCTTGGAGTTTTACCGTCAGGTATTCGAGGCGCTGCGCGAGCATGGAATCGAGCCGCTTGTGACGCTGTCGCACTACGACTATCCGTTGGCTCTGGTCGAGCGCTATGGTGGCTGGCAAAGCCGAGAGATGATCGAGCGGTATGCGCACTACGTCGAGACCGTCGGACGCGCGTACCAGGGCCTCGTGCGTTATTGGCTTACGTTCAACGAGATCAACAGCGTGGCGCTGTCCTATCTCAACGCGGGTGTCACGCTCGAGGATGAGCGTGACCGTGCAGCCGTGACCGCGGCGTTCTCGCACCATATGTTTATGGCGAGCGCTCGCGCTGTCGAGATTCTGCACAAGATCGATCCCGCAAACAAGGTGGGTTGCATGGTCGCTGCCGGTGCGACCTATCCGTACCGTTGTGCGCCCGAGGACGTATGGCTTGCGTATGAGGAGGACCGCGGCCGCTACTTCTACACAGACGTGATGGCTGCGGGCGCCTATCCTGCTTGGAAGCTGCGTGCACTCGAGAAAGAGGGTGTTCACGTGCCCTTTGAGCCGGGCGATACGGAGTATCTGGCAGAGCATACGGTCGACTTCATCTCGTTCTCGTACTATTGCTCGCGCTTGGTGTGCGCCGATGATCAGGTGATCGCCGAGAAGGCGGAGGGCAACGTGTTCCCGACGTTGCGCAATCCGTACCTCAAGGATAAAGAGACTGCCTGGAAGTGGCAGATCGATGCGCTGGGTTTGCGCGTGACGCTTGCCGGCTACCACGATCGTTACCATCTTCCGCTCTTTATCGCCGAGAACGGTGTGGGCGGACTCGATGCGCTGGAAGACGGCAAAGTCCACGATGCGTATCATATTGATTACCTGCGAAGGCATATTCTTGCGCTGCGCGATGCAATTGTCGAGGACGGTGTTGACCTGATGGGATACACGCCGTGGGGCTGTATCGATTTGGTGTCGGCCTCGACGGGGCAGATGAAGAAGCGCTATGGCTTTGTTTATGTTGATGCCGATGATACGGGCAAAGGCACGTTCGATCGCTACCGAAAGGACAGCTTCTGCTGGTACCAAAAGGTCATTGCATCAAATGGCGAGGACTTGAGTTAACTCTTGCAGGTCTGTTGCCCCCGCGGTCCGCTTCGGCCGCAGGGGCTTTTGTTATTGAGGCGGCTGTTCATGAGGAGCATTGCAGGCTGCGGAAACCCGGCACTTGGGGACGTTCCTTTCCTGCCGGCAGCTTGGGACAGTCCTTAAAGGCCGCATCGATCAACTGCGGAAAGCACATCCCAGAATGAGCGTCCAACATGGGGTGCGGTTTCCCTTGAGGCCCTCAATCGGAAAATGCATCCCGGATTTTTGTCGAAAAGCGGTCCCTAGTTTCCCAAACGGGCCGCTAACGGAAAGCGCATCCCGCTATTGGGCCCCAAAGCAGGATGCGCTTTCCGTGCTGGCAGTTCCAAGCAGTTCGGGATGGCCCTTTTCGTTTGCTCTCGGCCGGCGTCCGTAAGACTGTCCCCGACGACCACTCATTTAAGTCTGTCCCCAATGAGTGCCCAATGACTAGTAGTAGGCCCACATGGCTTCGACTTCGTTGAGGACCTCTACGACGCCCCAGCGTCGGGCGCTGCGGCTGGCCGAGTTGGGATCGAAGACTTCAATCTGGTCGGCGTCGTCAATACCGTAAAGTACAATGTAGTGGCCCACGTTGGTAAAGGTGCCCGGCCGAACGGCGGCGATGACGGGCGCTCCCGAACGCAGCGCCTGAGTCATCGAGTCGCGATCGTTATGAAGCTCCGTTCCGTTAAGTCCCAACTGCCACGCACCGCTCGTCATAAACGACCATTCGGTTGCACCGGTGGGGGCGTAATTGCCTGCCTCGGAAAGCGCGCACATATCGACGGGAGTCATATCGGTGCGTCCCGTCTTAAAGATATAGACCATGGTGAGGCACGTAGGCCCGCAAGCATTTTGGCGGATGGTACCGCCGGCGTAAGGCAGCTCCGACCATGCAGGGTCGATCTGATAGATATGGGGCATCGTGCCGGCTTGCCATTGCGAGCGCGGGGTCGAAAAGGCGAAAGAATAACCGGGCGCGACGGGGGCCTTGAGCAGCTTGTCCTCGGCGGTGGGCTCGAGACCGGCTGATCCGTGGGAGATACACGAGCCTAAAAATAAAAAGAGCAGGCACGCGACGATGGAGCAAAGCGCGATGCGTGCGCGGCGGAAGGGTAGAGCGGGAGCGCCGGAGCCGGCTCGAGATGCCGGGCGAGAGCTCAGGCCGCTGCGTCCGTTCTGCGGGCGCGAAAAAGAACGGCGGACAAAGATGCCGGGCTGGGGGCGACCGTTGCGACGCAGTTGCGGCACATCGGTCTGGCGCTGGCGCGTGCCCGTGAAAGAGCGCGTGCTTTGGCGTTGATCGGTACTGCGACTGCGCCGTTCGGTTTTAGCGTTGGATCTGCTCGAAGCGACGGCACCGTCGCGTCTGCGAGTCGCAGCGGTACTAGCCTGCCCTCGAGTCTCAGAACCGCTGGTGTTTTGCCGAGGCGTAGGGCGGGGCTGCCGTTGCGAGCTGCTTGGATACTGCGGGCTGGCGGCGGTGGAAGAAGACGAGCTTCCGGGCGTCGGCGTAGCGCGACCGGCAAGGCGAACGCTCTGTCGCCGTTGATCGCCGTCGTTAAAACCATATGCCATTTAAACCGCCTTGCCTCATGTATAACCCGTCTATCCTACAAAAAAGATGTACAACAAATGCGTGCGCGCGCCAAAAGCTCGGTAAACGGCACGAACGGGGGCGAGTTTGGCGCTATAAAGCGACACCCTCCTCGAGCTAAGAGAAAGGGGCTCTTTGGGCCCCTTTCAAAAGATGTGATTTGTGGTGCGCCCGCCGATTACAAAACGAGCATCAGCACGGTGACAAACGAAACGGTAATCACGGTAAGCAGGACCATGTATTTGGCGGCCGTCTTGATGTAGGTCGCGTAGCTTACCTGGGCAAGCTCGAGGCCAGCCATGATGGACCCGCATGTGGGAGTGATCATCGCTACAACGCCGTGTGTGGCGAGGTAGATTGCGACCATGGCTTCGGGGGCAAAGCCTAAGGATGCCGCCAACGGTCCCATGATAGGCATCGAGACGGTTGCCATGCCCGTACTCGAGGGGATGAGGAAAGACAGGGCAAAGTAGAGCGCATAGGAGAGCGGGGCAAAGACTGTGGCGGATACGCCGGCGAGCGCGTTGGCGGCGTTGGTGAGGATCCACACATCGAGTCCGGTGATGGACATGAGCACGGAGACGCCGCGGGCGACGGCGACGACGAGCGCGACAGAAACAAGGTCGGCGCAGCCGTGCAGGATGGTGTCGACGAGTTCTTTCTCCTGCATACCGGCAACCTTGCCGATAATAATTGTCATGGTGAAGAACCAGATGCCGCATTCGGTAAAGTACCACTGACCAAGTGGCAGGCCAGTCAAAAGTGCGCTCCATGCGGTGCTGAGGTCATCGCCCTTGGCACCGATATCAAATAGGCCAACTCCGAATGTCTGCCACGGAATAAAGCCGATGATCATGACGACAAACGTGAGGGCGAAGAGAACAAGGACGCGCTTTTGAATTTTGGAAAGCTCGACGTGCGCGTCCTCGGCGGAATCGCCGTCCTTGTCGCCGTAGAGACGCTCGGCGGTCTCCCATTCCTCGGGGGTGAGCGATGAGGCGGCGCGGTCGGTGCGGACGCACTTGGCATACCGCATGACAAAAATGATGCCCGAAATCTCGGCGATGGCGAACATAACCAGACCGATGCCGATCATGAGTCCCTGGTCATAGGGGATGCCGGCTGCCTTGAGAGCATCAAGCGCGAGTCCGGTCGAAAACGGGTTGACCGTCGATCCCAAAACGCCAAGGCCGCAGCCCATGAGAACTACCATGCATCCAACGAGCGGATCCCAACCCATGGCAAACGTGACCGATGCCAGGAGCAGGTAGAAGGGGACGGATTCCTCGAGCATGCCGTACGTGGATCCGCAGATGCCAAAGGCGAGCATGAGAACAGGAACGAGCAATAGATCATTACCGCCTAGTTTACGGACGAGCACGGCGATGCCGGTGTCGAGCGCGCCCGTTTTTTGGACTACGCCCAGGAAACCGCCAAGCACAAGAATGAACACGCAGACCTGCATGGCGCTCTCAAAGCCCAAGAAGGGAGAAGCCATAAAGTTGCCAAGCGTTGCGGCCTGCACGTCAGGGCTAAATGACGAGACGACCCACGAGGCGATGGCCACGAGCAACAGGCAGCCAAAGAGAATGGTAAAAGATGAGGGCATCTGGCGTGGCTTACGTTCTTTGCCAGATGCGGCAGCCTTATCCGACATACAAAGCTCCTTCACGGAAAGCCCTGCCTCCGCCATGGGAGACGGGGCTCTCGTTAATCAATAAGGTCTTGACTCTGTTGTCGACTTGAAAGCTGCACCCTTCAAGTCGGGGAAGTAATGCGTTTAATAAAGCGTGCATCACATATCAATAATACCATCCGGTGAGTATGTGAGGACATCTATGGTGGCATGTATTCCGCAAACGAGCCGACCTATCGGTAAACGTACAATGTGATATACGTTGTCGCATATAGATGCGGGTATTTTTAAGGACTGGTCCCTAGTGATCCCTTTTCTGTTGGTCTGGTGGCCCCTGCTGTTTTGGTTCGCGGCGACTGCACGTCGCTTAGACGATAGGGGGAGCAATAAAACGGGATGAAGAATAGGCCTTCATCCCGTTGAGCCACGTGTTCTGGAAGCAGTTTAAGCTCCTACAACACGTTTACGACAGGAACGTCGTTAACCAACTTGAAGAGCTGGTCCTTTTCGCCCTTGAGGAAGTGTCCGATGTTGTTGCACGGGAAGATCATGAGGTCGCGTAGCGACGAAGACGAATAGAACGCAGAGTGCGGCGTGATAATCACGTTGTCGCGGCCAACGAGCGGGTGGTTTGCCAGGTCGGGCGTCTCGTCATACAGAACATCGGCGCCAAACGCGCGAATCTGGCCAGAATCGAGAGCTTCGATAAGAGCGGGTTCGTCCATGCAGAGGCCACGGCCCAGGTTAATGACGATGGGCTTTTTCTTCATCTTGGCGAACTTCTCGGCGTCAAAGTAATGATAGTTCGTCTCGTTAAGATTCATATGATTGATAATGATGTCGGCCTCGGCCAAAACCTCGTCGATCTCGGCCTGCTCGACACCGTTTTGCCCAAAAAGGTTCTGGTCGATAAAGGGGTCGTTGGAGATGATGCGCTTGACAAGGCCCTTGGCTTTACGGGCGGTGCACTTGCCGATTTTGCCAAAACCAAAGATGCCGAGGGTCTGGTCTTCAAGACGAGGCACCTCGGGAGCCGCGGCGTAATCCCAACGGTGCTCCTGCTCAATCTGACCGATGTAGAACTTGAAGTTCTTGTTGAGCGCGTACATATAGGCGATGGCGCTTTCGGAGACATCCCAGGTGCAGTATTCGCCGACGGGGCAGACGCCCACGCCGCGCGCAGTTGCCTCGTCCATGTCTACGTTGTCATAGCCGGTGGCGTTGATGGCGATGACCTTGAGGTTGGGAGCGTGCTCGAACGCTTCCTTGTCCACCTTGATGAAGGCAGTGAGCAGAGCGTCGGCATCGGCAAGATGCTCGTAGAACTCCTCGCGTGCCTCATCGGTATACGCGTAAACCTCAACATCGATATCCTCACCCAGATGAGATTTGAGGGTCTCGGTTTCGAGGTCGTGCTGGGGCATCATGCTCTCGGCATAATCGCTGATCAAGATCTTCATGGGTGCTTCCTTTCCCCTTTGAGGGGCTTGTGGGTAAAAAGGGGCGCCGCAGCGCCGGAATCCAGCGGAGCGGCGCCCCATGAGAGGCTCGGACAAATACTGTCCAGGCGAAACGTTCGGACTACGGACGCTCGATCGGCTGGGTCAGGCAGTGCGGGCCGCCGCCGGCGTGCAGGATCTGGTCGAGCGGCACGTCGATGACCTCGATGCCCAGAGCGCGCATCTTGTCGTTGATGTGCTTGTTCTTCTCGATGGCAACGACCTTGTTGTTGCCGATGCACTGGACGTTGCAGCCGTGCTTGTACATATCCTCACTGGCGACGGGGATGAGCTCGAAGCCGCGGCGCTTGAGCATCTGCAGGAAGTTATAGGGCAGCTGGTCAATGCAAGCGAGCGCAACTTGGGGAGCGACGATGTTAAAGATCATGTCAAGGTGCAGGTTGTCGGGCGGGCAGGGAACGCCGACGACGGTATAGCCAAACTTCTCGAGCTGATGGCGGAGGCTGGCGACTCCCTGTTCATCGGTACGATCGACCATGCCCCAGGCGAGCGTATGCTCATCGATCATCCAGAAGTCGCCGCCCTCCATGCAACCTGCGTTAACGCGGGCGACGATGGGGACACCCATCTCCTTAAGCTTTGCCTCATAGGACTGGGCCTCGATCTGGCGGACCGGATGACGGAAGTGGCCCATGACGGCGCCTTCCTTGATCATGCAACCATAGTCGCGGGCAAAGGTCATGACCTCGTACTTGGGGTTGGCCTCGACCTCGACGACCTCGATGCCGTTATCCTTGTAGGCGTCAACGAGCATCTGCCATTCCTTGACCATGATGTCGTTCTGTTCGGTATCGCCCTTCTTCATCCATTCGGAGGTGATGACGTTGATGCCGTTGAAGGTGTAGTACTTCGGCGAGCACATCATGACCTTTTTGAGCGGATTGGTGGCGTTGGAGACGTAGATTTTCTCTTCAGACATGGCAGGTTCCTTTCTTTAAGACCTACATACCTTAGATGGAATGCGCGCGGCGGGAAAAACGGAGGGGCTTGCCCGCCGCGCGAGGATTCCCGCGGGGGAGTAGCGCCTAGACCTAGAGCATCACGAGGACGCAGAGGAAGGCGCAGCAGGCGGCGAACAGGACGGCGACGATGGGGGCGATCTTCTTGACCCAGTCGCCGTAGCTCATGTGCGCCGCGGCCGTGCACGTCATGACGACGATGGAGCACGGGGTGATCATCTTGGCCAGGCCGAGCGCCATGAGGTAGATGATGACCATGATGTAGACGTCGACGCCGGCGAAGGTGGACAGCGTGCCCATGATGCCCATGGTGGCGGCGGCGAGGCCGGTGGAGCTGGGGATCAGGCAGGCGATGAGGAAGTAGCAGACCAGGGCGACGACGACGAAGGCGAAGGGCGGCAGGGAGGCCAGCGCGTTCTCGCACATGTTGAGGATGGACGGGGTGATCTGGCCGTTGTCCATGACGACCTGGATGCCGCGTGCCAGCGGCACGACGAAGGCGGTGGAGACCAGGCCGGAGGCGCCCTTGAGAATCGTATCGATGATAGTGTCGGCATCATAGTGCATGACTACGCCGATGAGGATGACCATGATCAGGGTGATCATCGAGAGCTCGGGGAAATACCAGTTTCCGAAGGCGGTGATGTCGGTGCCCAGGACGTTGCGCAGGCCCGGGGTTGCGGCGACCCATGCGACGAAGTCCTCGAAGAACGTCCACTCGGGGTTGAGGGAGGTCCAGGGGGTCAGACCGACGATCATAAAGACGAAGGTAAGTACGAACAGTGCGAGCGCGCCCTTCTGGCGACCGGTGAGGGTGAGGTCCTCGTCGTCGGCGGCGGGGAACTCCTTGAGGTCCTGCTCGCGCCGGAAGAACTGGACGGACTTCTCGGGATGCGCCTTGATCTTGTCGGCGTAGCGGCAGATCAGGAGGATGACGAGGCCGGTGAAGATGACGAACATCGCGATGCGGGGAATCATGCCCTCGCCAGGGGAGATGCCGGCGATACCCGATGCGATGCCCGTGGAGAACGGGTTAATGATCGACGAGAGGCAGCCGATCTGGGTGCCGAGGACGACGATCATGATCGCGGTGACCGTATCGAGGCCGAGGGCCAGGATGACGGGCACGAACATCAGGAAGTAGACGATGCCTTCCTCATAGGCGCCTTCGAGCGTACCGAAGAACGCCATCAGGATAACGAGGATGGCGATCAGCGCATGCATGTTGTTCTGATTGGCGATAGTGATGCGCTTGATGGCCGTCTTGAGCGCGCAGGTGCGATCCATCATCTCGAGTAAGCTGCCGAACAGCATGATGGTGAGGGAGATCGAAATGGCGCCGGAGACCGTGCCACCGCCGAGCATGCCGGTGATGGGGGCCATGAAGATGTCCCAGAGGCCCTGGGGGTTGCTCTCGACCACGTGGTAGGTGCCGGCGATGGCGTCGCCGCCCTCGGAGAGCTCGTAGGCTCCGCCGGGGACGAACCAGGTCAGGAGGGCGATGAAGGCGATGACGGCGAACAGGATCACATAGGTGTTCGGCATCTGGAATTTCTTCCTCGCCGGCTTTTCCTTGATTTCTTCAGCCATGGTGTATTTCCTTACGTGAGGCGCCGCGGCCCGGAGGGGCGGGCCGCGGCGTGCGGTCGGTCCGTGGCGCGGTTAGACGCGCGGGATGTAGAGGTTGCCGAGGGTCGCGGCCATGATGGCCTTGATGGTGTGCATGCGGTTCTCGGCCTCCTCGAAGCAGCGGGAGTGCTCGCTGTAGATCACGTCGTCGGTGCACTCCATGGCCTCGATGCCGTGCTCCTCCTTGATCTTGGCGGCGTACTCGGTCTCGGCGTTGTGGAAGGCCGGGAGGCAGTGCAGGAAGATCCAGTCGTGGTTCTCGATGTGGGAGACGAGCTCGGCGTTGACCTGGAACGGGGACATCAGGCGGACGCGCTCGGCGAACTGGGACTCCTCGCCCATGGCCGCCCAGACGTTGGTGTAGACGGCGTCGGCGCCGCGGACGGCGTCCACGGGGTCGTTGGTGACGCGGATGGTCGCGCCGGACTCGGCGGCGAACTTCTGCGCGAGGGCGACGATCTCGGGGTCGGGCTCGAGCTCCTTGGGGGTGGCGTTGACGTAGTTCACACCGAGGATGGCGGAGGTGATCATCAGGGAGTTCTGGACGTTGTTGCGACCCTGGCCGCAGTAGGCGAGCGTGAGGCCCTCGAGCCTGCCGAAGTGCTCCTTGATGGTCATGAAGTCGGCGAGCATCTGCGTGGGGTGCTCGCGGTCAGTGAGGCCGTTCCAGACGGGCACGCCGGAGTGCTCGGCGAGCTGCTCGACGTGCTCCTGCTTGAAGCCGCGGAACTCGATGGCGTCGAACATGGAGCCGAGCACCTTGGCGGTGTCGAGGACCGTCTCCTTCTTGCCCAGCTGGATGTCGCCCTTGCCCAGGTACTCGGGGTGGGCGCCCAGGTCGATGCAGGCGGTGGTGAAGGCTGCGCGGGTGCGGGTGGAGGTCTTCTCGAAGAGCAGCGCGACGTTCTTGCCCTCGAGGTAGCGGTGCGGGACGTTCTGCTTCTTGAGGTCCTTGAGGTGCTCGGCGAAGCCGATGAGCCACATGAGCTCGTCCCTGGTGTAGTCCCTCGTGGAGAGCAGGTGGCGACCCTGGAAAACCGAATCAGTCATAGTCATGTTTCCTTTCGTCGGTTCTTGCCTACCCCCGACGGACGCCCCGCACGTGGGCCCCTCCAGACAGGTCAGGCGTTTCGTTCGCCCCGGATGGGGCATCGATACCTGTAGTCGGGCGCCGGTGCAGCGGCACGCCGAAACCATGACTCAAAGTCTAGGAGCACCCAGATGCCGTGTGTTTGGTACCAACTCAAAGCCTTCCGGGGGTCTATTTGTTATTTTTTACAAATGAATTGTTATTCGTGAGCAATTGGCGGCTTGCAAGGCCAATTGTCCGAGCGTATTCGGAGTTGTTTTGTGAAAAATGACGATTCGAGTTAACTCGCACTATCTGCTGAGGAAAGTGAGGGAAAGGAATACGAGCAGCTCGCGGTCGTGTGAATCGCCCATGTCGAGGAGTGCTCGAATACGCCGCAACCGATATCGGACGGTGTTGGGGTGTTGGTGTAGGCGATCGGCGGTGTCGATGATGTCGCCGCTGCAGTGCACAAAGGCACGTGCCGTTTGGACCAGTTCGGTAGAGTTTTGTGTGTCGTAGCTTTCGATGCGGTGGCGAAAACCTTGCGCGGTGCGCTCGAACATGGGGTTGGTCTGCGCTGCATACGAGAAGGCGCCCATGGACAGATCCGACCACTCAAGTCTGCGCGTTCCGCTCAGATGGGCTTCATTGAGAAGGATTGTTGCCTGACGAATGGAGATATCTGCCTCGCCGAGGGGCACCAGGTCGCCTATGCCGCAGTAGTTGACGCCAACTCCTCGAATGGCATTTTCTAGGTCACAGAAGACGCCCTCGTGCTGTTTATCGGTGGCATACGAGACGAAAACGAGCAGCGCATCGTGGTAGCGAAACGCGCATGCGTTTTGGACATCCTCGTGTCGCTGTCGAAACGAGTCCAGAAAATCGTTGAGGGTGTCTTGAATTGCGTACAGTGAGCAGCGATCATCTTTTTCGGCAGAGATGGCAATGCAGCGCATCGTCGATCCGGTAAGGCCCGCCAACTTGTTGATCTCTTGTCTTACTTGGGCTTTTGGCTTTCCCGATAGGAGCGTGTCGACTGCGTCGCTTTTGTCGGATGCGTCGAGATCGCGCTGCAAGAGGTTGAGCGACTCGAATGCGACGCGCTCATGGTAAGCGCCGGAATAGAGATATACCGGGACGCCCATGCGTACACTTGCTTGGGCGACTGCATCGGTAAAACATGGCGAGTACACACGTTTAACGGCAATGGCTGCGACACGCCTTTCAATCATGGCAATGAGCGACGCGTCGGATAGGTCGGGGTCTTCATAGCAAAAACCAAGATTGGTGAGAATGAACTCGCCGGGCATGTATGCGCTGTAGTCGTTGATTGAAGGAGGGCAGTCTAAGATACCAACGTTGTAGACGCGGTGCTCCCCGGCATCTTCGATGGGTGCGACTAAATCAATCCGCTCGAATGCCGGTAAGGCCAAAATGTCGGCAACGGTAATCATGGATGCCTCCGAACGACGCCGGGTTGCTTGAACTGCTTTGCGATATACGTGATCTTCTCATTGATACAGCATGAAGACGCGTGTATTGAAATAGTAGACCATTAATGCCTTACCGCATCGACGGGCAAACAGTTGCTTCGGCGCACGAGCGGGATGATATTAAGCTTTCATTCTGTTTTTGCGGCGAAGGGGAATGGTCGTCGCATACAGCATGCGATGCGCCGTTTACCACCGCGGGTTTGGCATGGGCGCGCGGTGGGCATAATGGGTGGCATCGAATGAAATCGAAAGGATCATTATGCCCGCGCTTATCACCCATCATCTGTTTGGCGAGGAAAGCATCGACCGTCTTCCGCAGGGCGTCATCACGTCCGATGAAGAGCGCATTGCCTTTATCTTGGGCAACCAAGGCCCCGACCCGTTTTTCTTTCACATTCTGACACCGCGTGTTTCCGACTGCACGCTGCTGGCGCAGGTCATGCATCGCTCGCGCATGTCTCGCCAGTTCGCGTGCCTGCGCGACGGCGTGTCGCATCTGCTGCCGCGCGACGCCAACTTGGGCCGTGCCTTTGCGTTGGGCCTGCTGTCTCATTACGTGCTCGACCGCAACGCCCATCCCTTTGTCTATGAACAGCAGTTTGGCATCGTGGAGTCCGATTCAGAGCTTGAGGATTCGAGCAGTCAGGTCCATGCCGTGATCGAGAGCGACCTGGATGTGCTGATGCTGCAGCTTAAACGCGATGGCGCTACGGTTGACGATTACCCGCCGGCGGGCGAGATCGTCACCACCGATCGCATCAATCGCGTGGCCGGCGTGCTGATGAGCTATGTTGCCGGACGCGTGTACGGCATTGACATTCCGGCGGGGGAGTACGGTGCTGCCGTTGCCAATATGCAGCGACTTTACCGCGCGATTGAGCCGGCCGGCTCCGCAAAGACGCGCGCGATCTCGCTGGTTGAGGGCTTGGTGCACGATTACTCGCTGCTCGACGGCCTTGCTCATCGCGTGACGACGGAGTTGCCCGAGCGCACCGGTAACCTGGGCCATCTGACATGGAAGAATCCCTTTACCGACGAGGTCTCGAACGAGAGTTTCCCCGAGGTCTTTGATCGCGCGCTGGGCGATTACGAGTGCACGGTCGCACGTTTTATCGAGACCGGTGACATGGATGCCGTGACCAGTCACGTCAACTACAGCGGTCGCGTGCTCAATGCCGATGAGGAGTTCGACCGCGAGGAATAGGGCCCGTGCGTGCCCCTTTGCCGAATCCTTACCGGCGGTTCTGGACAATTGGGGTACGATGAACTAACTGCATATCGGGCGAATACGAAGGGTCCCTGTCCATGAAATACACCAAGCTCGAGCGTAACTGGGTTATGTATGATGTGGGCAATTCGGCCCTCGTGCTGCTCAATACCTCGGTGGTGCCCATTTACTTTAACGCCATCAATACCGGCGCTTCCTCGGCCGACCTGGTGGTCGCCTGGGGCAATGCGCAGACGATCGCCTCGCTGGTCATCGCCATGCTCATGCCCATTCTGGGCGCGCTTGCCGACTACGCCGGCAACAAGATCAAGTTCTTCTTGGGCTTCTTCCTCACGGGCCTGGTGCTTTGCCTGGCGCAGGCTATCCCAATGTCCGCCATGGCATTTTTGACCGTGTACGTGCTGTGCACCATCGGCCTTAACTCTTCTATGACGTTCTACGACGCCATGCTGCCCGACATTACCACCGACGAGCGCATGGACGCCGTGTCCAGCTCGGGCTATGCCTGGGGCTATATCGGTTCCACCGTGCCGTTCGTCATCTGCCTGGCGCTCATCATGGGCGGCCCCGCTCTTGGCGTCCCCACCATGCTGGCAACGCGTCTGTCGTTTATCATCACTGGCGCCTGGTGGCTCATCTTTACTCTGCCGCTCATTCGCACCTATAAGCAAAAGTACGGTCGCGAGCGCGGTCCCGAGGACACCATCGGCCACATCGTGGGCGGTGTGTTCTCCGAGGTCGGACACACCATGCGCGAGATCGCCCACAACAAGACCGTGCTGGTCTACATGGTCGCGTTCTTCTTCTACATCGACGGCGTGCACACGGTCATTTCCATGGCAACCAGCTACGGCTCGGCTTTGGGCATCGATTCGACGCAGTTGGTGCTGGCGCTGCTCGTTACGCAGTTTGTTGCTTTTCCGTCTGCCATCATCTACGGCAAGCTCGCCGGACGCGTGGGCACGCTCAACATGATCCTGGTGGCGGTCGCCGCCTACATGGGCATTGTGCTGTTCGCCGCGTTCTTCCTAAAGACCGCCTTTGAGTTTTGGGTGCTTGCCATTATGGTCGGCCTGTTCCAGGGCGGCGTGCAGGCGCTTAGCCGTAGCTACTTTGGCCGCATTATCCCCAAGGAAAAGTCCAACGAGTACTACGGCTTCTTTGACATCTTTGGTCGTTATGCAAGCGTCATGGGCACTTTCCTAGTGTCGGTCGTCACCTCGCTGACCGGCAACCCGTCGCTGGGCGTCCTTTCCATTGGCGTGCTGCTGATCGTTGGCTTTATGCTGCTGGTCCGCCTGTCCCGCATGACTCGGGCGGCAGAGCATGCCGCATAGGAGCGAGCGGCTATTGTGCCTGTCCACGGTACTCTTTTGGGGTTATCCGCAATAAACATTGCGACTTGCGAACAATGATTTGCCCAAGTGGGTATACTGGAATCAGCTAGGTCGCGGGGCGTCGCCTGTGTTTGGCGGCGTCCCGTTTTTGTGTTGCAGGGAGGGTAAGGCATGAACGCCACAGTCGTGATTCCAACGTATTGGGCGGGCGATGACGCTTGCGCAAACGCCCCTGGCACCTATGACCATTCGACGCGACTCAACGCCGACAATCCCGAACTCGACCGCTGCCTGGCCTCGCTTGAGCAGGTACGTGACATCCCGCGCATCATCCTTTTGGTGGTCTGTCCCGTTTCTGCCACAGCCGATGTGTCGCTGCACGTGCGCGAGATTGTCGACGCGCATCCCACGCTCAAGGTCACCGTTGTCACCAACACCCAGGCCTCGCGCATTGCAGACCGGGTTGCTCAGATCGCGCCCAAGGGTTCGGGCGAGTGCGTGAGCCTGCGAGGCTACGGTGCCATCCGCAACATGGGGCTAGCCTGTGCCGCTGTGCTGGGGCATGACGCGGTTATCTTTTTGGATGACGATGAGACTGTCATCGACGCCGACTTTATGAAGCGCGCGACCTATGCGTTGGGGCAGCAGACGCGTCAGGGCTTGCCGATCTTGGTCAAGAGCGGTTATTTCTACGATCGCGACGGCTCGCCGCTGGCTCCCACGGACAAGGCGGGCATCTGCCATCGTTGGTGGACCAAGCGCATCGAGTTCAACCGTTGGATGAAAAAGGCGCTCTCGGGCACCCGCATCTCGCGTTCCAACTACGTGTGCGGCGGCCTGATGGCCCTGCACGCCCGCGCCTTTACGCGTGTGGCCTTTGACCCGTTTATCACCCGCGGCGAGGACCTGGATTACCTCTTTAACATGCGCATGTTTGGCTACGACGTGTGGTTCGATAACGAGTGGACCGTGCGCCATCTGCCTCCGGAGTCCGAAAAGCGCTCACCGCGCTTTATGCAGGATGTATACCGTTGGTACTACGAACGGGCCAAGTTGACATTCGCCGCGCATCAAAAGGAGCTCATTCCCGTTACGGCGGCATCGCTCATGCCCTACCCGGGCCCTTGGATTTCGCGCGAGCTCGACGACCGCGTGCACAAGACCGCTATGGTCCGCAGCGTGTTTACCCGCGAGCATGAGGGCTACCTGCGCATCTGGCGCCATGGTATCGACGAGGCAAAGGCCTATGCGCGCCAAAACGCTGCAAGCTACCTGCGTTTCCAGAGCTTTTGGCCCAAGATCATGGACGGGCTTTGGCGTGACGCACAACTGATCAGTATCCTGGAGGGGGCCGAATGATCGACCGCCGCGCCCAGCGCGATAGTTCAATATCAATCTTTCGCATCATTGCCGTTGCCTGCGCCATTTGCGTGCTGGTGTACTTTATTTTTGCCTTGGTGACCGGTATCGAGCCGATCGCCACGGTGATTGCCTGCGCGCTGCTGTGCATCTTTCTGTGCATCTTTATCTTTTTGACGCTCAATCCCGATTCGGTGCGCTCCCAGTACACCGAGGAGACGCTCTCGGTGGCCTCGGCCATGCTCGAGGACATTAAGGGCGGTCTGACGCAGGAGTCGGCGCGTTTGGTGTGCCGGCGCATTTTGCCCGAGACGCGCGCCATGACGGTGGCCATCACCGACGAGGACAACGTGCTTGCCTGCGCGGGCGAGTTTGAGGAAAAACTGCTGCCCGATACTCCCATCCACACGCTTGCCACACGCTACGTTATCGAACATGGCATCGTGCAGTCGTTCAACCGTATGGTGGATGTCGTGGGCTCGGACGGCTCGCACAACCAAGTCCCCGCCGGCATTATCGCCCCCATCAAGGTGGGCGATCGTACCGTCGGCACGCTCAAGTTCTACTACAAGACCCCGCGCGCCGTCGACCGTACCCAGTATGCGCTTGCCTCGGGCTTTGCCGAGATCTTGTCCACACAGCTCGCCATCCACGAGCTCGAGGTGCAAAAGGAACTCACGGCGCGCGCCGAGGTGCGTGCGCTGCAGGCGCAGATCAACCCGCACTTCCTGTTCAACACGCTGAACACCATTGCATCGTTTACGCGCACCGACCCGCTGCGGGCCCGCGAACTGCTTCGTGAGTTCTCATCGTTCTATCGTGCCACGCTCGACAACTCGGGATCGCTTATTCCGGTCTCGCGCGAGGTCGCACAGACCAAGCGCTACCTTACCTTTGAGAAGGCCCGCTTTGGCGAGGACCGCGTGCTTGCGACGTTCGATGTGTCCGAGGACGTGGAAGATACGCTGGTGCCGGCGTTCGTGATCCAGCCGATTGTCGAGAACGCCGTGCGTCATGGTATGGGCGATGACGACGCCCTGAGGATCGACGTGACCGTTCACCAAGACGGCGAGGATGCAATCTTGATTGCCGTGGCCGATAATGGCGTGGGCATGGATGAGGGTACCGCCGCCAGACTGTTTGACGAGCGTTCTGCCCGTCCCGACGCCAGCTCTCCCCAGGGTGGCGGCGCCGGTGTGGCCATGCACAATATTTCGGAGCGCATCCATCGCTTTTATGGGCCGCACTCCTATACGCGTGTCGAATCGGCGCCGGGCAAGGGCACCAAAGTGCTCCTTCATCTTGATTTGTCAGAGAGCATCTTTGACATTCAAGAGTAAAATAAAAGGCTACGGGCTCAACGTCATGCGACGGATGCCCGGCGTAGTTAGTTGACGAAAGGTTTTATCCCTATGCTGCGTGCGATGATTGTGGATGATGAGGCGCCGGCTCGCTCGGAGCTTCGCTTCCTGCTCGAGCAAACGGGCAAGATCGGCACGATCACTGAGGCGTCGAGCGTCCGCTCCGCCATCGAGATGCTTATGGAAAGTCGCGTAGATGTCGTGTTTCTCGATATCTCGATGCCCGGTGCCTCGGGCCTGCAACTTGCCGAGGCGCTGCATAAGCTCAAAAATCCGCCGGCGATCGTGTTTGTGACTGCGTATAGTGACCATGCGGTCGAGGCATTCGACGTGGATGCCGTCGATTATCTGATGAAGCCGGTCGAGGAAGCTCGCTTGGATCGCGCGATCGAGAAGGTCATGCAACGCGCCAAGCCGGTTACGGACAGCAAGGTGACCATCGAGCGTATCCCGGTGGAAAAGGGCGGCCGCAAGGTGCTCATTCCCGTGGACGACATTCGCTTTATCATGGCCAAGGACGATTACTCCTGCATCTATACCGTCGATGATCGCTTTTTGTCGACGACCTCGCTGGCGCAGTTTGAGGCCAAGCTCTGCGACTTTGGCTTCTTCCGTGTTCACCGCCGCTATATCGTCAACTTGGCGTGCGTCACGGATGTGGAGACGGTGCCCTCGGGCGCCATCCAGCTGGGCATTACGGGCGTCGACGAACGCGTGCCGGTTTCGCGCCGCCGCGTCGTGCCGCTTAAGAAGGCCCTGAGTCTCTAGCACACTGGCCCCGCAGCCCTGTAGACCTATCGTCTGCGGAGCCGTGGGGCCTTTTTGTATGTATCTGCCGAATCGTTTTTTTGCGGAAGGGATCCCATGAACAGTGCAAGCGCCAAGCGTATCGACATCATCTCGGACACCCACGGCTATTTATCGCCTGCGCTCTTGGATGAGCTTGAGGGCGCGGATCTGATTATCCATGCCGGTGACCTTACGTCGGAGATGGACTACGAGCACCTATGCACTATCGCCCCCGTGCGGGCCGTACTGGGCAACAACGATTACTACCGCGACTACGGCCCCGATGTAGACCGTCTTGCGCTCTTTACCTACGAAGGCCTCAAATTCGCCGTAGCCCACTACCGCGAAGACCTTCCGGTGGGATCCGTAGACGTAGCCATCAACGGCCACACCCACGTAACCAAAGAAGCCCAAGTGGGCCGTTGCTTAGTCCTCAACCCGGGCAGCGCCAGCTACCCCAGAGGCACCCGAGGCCCCACCATGGCCAGAATGCTAGTAAAAGACGGCAAGATCCTAAGCACTAAGTTTATTGACCTAGACTAACCGCAACAAAAACGGGGGATGCACAACGCATCTCCCGTTTTTCTTTGAGCCAAAGTAAGAAGTTCAACAAGATCCATCAGACCAACCCCGCCGAGGAGCACGCGGGCTAGCCGCGCAGCGGCGCACGCCCGCAAAACTG
>CABUDJ010000012.1 GCA_902490325.1 uncultured Collinsella sp.
CGTGCGGGCGCATGGGCGCGGCGCTCGCGGGCGTGCGGGGGCCGCGAGCGATGGCGCTGCAGCGGAGCTTGCGCTTGCCGTGGGCGATCGCGCGCCCTGGGCTCCGGCGCTGGACGGGCTGGTGCTCAACGTGCCCGTGGGTGGGCGTATCTGTGTGATGGGCGCTTCGGGCATGGGCAAGTCGACGCTGCTTTCGTTGGCAGCGGGGGAGTGCGCGCCGTGCTCCATGGTGTTTCAGGATGTGCGCCTGGTCGAGTTCGCCTCGGCGCTGGATAACGTGCTGGTGTGCGCCGATGCACGCGTGGACGCCTCGAGCGCTGCGGCTCTGTTGCGCCTGCTGGTGCCGGGGGTCGATGTGCATGCTCGCGTGGCCGAGCTTTCGGGCGGGCAGCGCCGTCGCGTCGAGATCGCCCGCGCCCTGCTGTGCCCGGGCGGCGCGGTGATTCTCGACGAGCCCTTTACCGGTTTAGATACCGCCACGCGCGATGCGACGGCCGAGGTCGTGCTCGACCTGCTCGACGGCCGCATGCTCTTGCTTGCCACGCACGATGCCGCCGACGCTCAAGCCCTCGATATCTCGGACATCATCACGCTCTAAATACTGACTCAGCAACAAAATGATTCGTTTTCCTCCGTCCCCACGGGGTCGGGTGTGGTATTCTATCTGCGGGGTAATACTTAGGATTACCAAGTAATACCAACGCCGCAGAAACAAACTCCGGATGCGGGCCAATCGGGTTGCCTTCACAGCCCGTCGCCCAGCCGCGTGGCCCGCATCTATCCGCACTACCGTCGTTTCAAAAAGGAAGCGCCATGGCAGAACACATGACCCCCGTAGTCGCGAAGGTCTTGCCCGAGGAGAAGGCAGCCTTCGCGGCGGCAACCCAACTCGTGGGCACCACGCCGTCCAACGCCATCCGCATGTTTATCGCCGCGTTCAATCGCTGCGGCACCTTCCCGTTCGACATCTCGCCCAACGGGGCTTTTGGCACTGCGCCCGATTCTCATCAACAATGACAGTCCCAAACTGCCGGCACTTGGGGACGTTCCTTTTCAGCCGGCAGTTAAGGAACGTCCCCAAGTGCCGGGTTTTGAGGAGGTTGGCATGCTCAATGCGATGATTTGGGCGCTTGCCTGTTTTGGCGTCGTCGCTGCCGATATTGCCCTGAGCGTCGTTTTGTTTTCCGCCCTTGGCGTCGCATCGGTGTTCATGGGTTTTTCGATCGATGACCTCGACATTCAATTGCTTCAGGCCGTCGCGCAGACAGCATCGTTTTTGATGGCGCTGCTGTGGTGGCGTTATCTGTGGCCGCGTTCGTTTATGGCACGCCGGCAAAGCGAACACCCGCTCGGCGGGGGAGCGCGTGGGGCGTGGAAACGCATCGCCTGCGTTATCGTGATCGGCCTGGCCCTGCAGGTGGTTGTTGGCTACGTGACCGACGCCGCGCTGTCGCTGTTGCCCGATGCCGCGGCCGACTACAGCGAGCTTGTCGAGGAAACAGGCATGGGCGACACCAGTTATCTCGCCGTCCTGACTACGGTGCTCGGCGCCCCATTTTGTGAAGAGCTGCTGGTGCGCGGCATTATTTTTGAGTTTTCGCTCCGAGCGTTTAATCCGCAGTGCCGCCCACTTTGGAAGCGCCGGCGTCGTGTGAGCGCGCAGGACGGCGCCATGGTGCCCTGGGCGGCCCCAAGTACGTGGGGTATTGCCGCGACGATTGTGCTGCAGGCGGCAATCTTCGGTTTTATGCACATGAATTGGGTGCAGGGTTGCTACGCGGGTGCCGCCGGCCTCATCTTTGGTTGGGTGCTCGTGACGACCGGAAAGCTCCGCTACACGATCCTGCTGCACTTTGCCTTTAATGCCGGGTCGTATCTCATGACGTTGCTCTGGTTTGTGAACACGCCGCTCGATGTGGCAATTACGGTCGCTATCGCCGGCGTCATCCTCGTTGAGGCAATGCGTTCGCTGCACCACGCGTGTGGGGTGGATGCAGCGAGCGCACCGCTGCCCTAGTTGCGGCGTCCGCCTCCGTTGGCGCCCTGACGCCCCTGGGCCGCGCGATTGCGACCGGCAGTGTTCTGTGCGCGCGACATGCCGCTGTGCCCCTTGCTACCCTTGGGCCCCTTGCCGGCGCCACCGTGCGGCTTGCCGCCCTTCTTGCCGGTTCCATGCCCGCCGTTGGCAGATGTCTCGCCCGGGCGCGGCGGCACGGGACGAATCAGGCAATGCTTGGTGTAGCCGATCAGGTCGCGGCGGCCGGCCTTTTCCAGCGCCTCGCGCACGAGCTTGTAGTTCTCGGGCTTGCGATACTGGATGAGCGCGCGCTGCATGGCCTTCTCGTGCGGGTCGCGCGCCACATAGATCGGCTCCATGGTGCGCGGATCCACGCCGGTGTAGTACATACAGGTCGACATGGTGGACGGCGTGGGGTAGAAGTCCTGCACCTGCTCGGGCATGTAGCCCATGTCGCGCACGGCTTCGGCAAGGTCCACAGCTTCCTTCATCGTCGAGCCGGGGTGGCTCGAGATCAGGTATGGCACCACGTACTGCTTGAGTCCGTATTCGCGGTTCAGGCGTTCAAATTTACGGCAGAACGCGTCGTAGACGGCGCGGCTCGGCTTGCCCATCACGGACAACACCGCGTCGCTCACATGCTCGGGCGCTACGCGCAGCTGACCCGAAACGTGATGCTCCAGCAGCTCGCGCAAAAACTCGTCCGAGGCATCGGCCATGGTGTAGTCAAAACGGATGCCGCTGCGGACGAAGACCTTCTTGACGCCCGGCAGCTGGCGCAGGTCTCGCAGCAGCTGCGTGTAGCCGCTCTCGTCGACCACCATGTTCTTGCACACGCTCGGCCACAGGCAGCGCTTGTTCTTGCACACGCCGTGCTTGAGCTGCTTGTCGCAGGCAGGGCGGCTAAAGTTGGCCGTCGGCCCGCCCACGTCGTTGATGTAGCCCTTAAACTCGGGATCGCGCGTGAGCAGCTCGGCCTCGCGCATGATCGAGTCGTGGCTGCGCATCTGCAACACGCGGCCCTGGTGGAAGGTCAGCGCGCAAAACGAGCACTCACCAAAACAGCCGCGGTTGGAGCTAATGGAAAACTTGATCTCGGCAAAGGCCGGCACGCCGCCCGCCGCGTCGTAATCGGGATGCCAATCGCGTGCGTAGGGGAGTTCGGCCACCTCGTCCATCTCGTCGGTGGTGAGCGTGGCCGACGGTGGGTTCTGCACCACATAGACGCTGTTGGGGTAGGGCTCTACCAGACGATGCCCGGTGATGGGGTCCATATTCTGCTGCTGTACGTTAAAGCTGCGCGCGTAATTGAGCTTGTCGGCGGCAAGGTCGTCCCAGCTGGGCAGCAAGTCGTAGTCGTAGACCTCGTCGAGCGAACCCGTGCGGTAAACGGTGCCGTTGATATAGGTGATCTGATCGACGGGCAGCCCCGCGTCGAGTGCGTCGGCGATCTCGACAATCGCGTGCTCGCCCATGCCGTAGATGAGGATGTCGGCGCCCGAGTCGAGCAGTACCGAGCGCTTAAGCTTGTCCTGCCAGTAGTCGTAGTGGGCCAGGCGGCGCAGGCTTGCCTCGATGCCGCCGATGATGATGGGGGCGTCCTTAAACGTCTGACGGATAAGGTTGCCGTAGACCGTGACGGCTCGGTTGGGACGGCGTCCCTCCTCGCCGCCGGGGGTATAGGCGTCGGTGTGGCGGCGGTGTTTGGTCACCGAATAGTGGTTGACCATGGAGTCCATGTTACCGGCACTGACGAGAAAGCCCAGGCGCGGCTCGCCGAGCACGGTGATGCTGGCGGGGTCGGTCCAGTCGGGCTGGCAGATGATGCCCACCTTGTAACCGTGCGCGTCGAGTACGCGGCTGATGATGGCCATGCCAAAGCTGGGATGGTCCACATAGGCGTCGCCGCAGATGTAGACAAAGTCGCACTGGTCCCAGCCGCGGGCATCCATGTCGGCGCGGCTGACGGGGAGGAACTTATCGCGGCCCGGGCGCCAGGGACGGGCGGGCGCCGCCGGGGCATGCGTGGGTCGCGAGCCCTGCGTCTTACCGCCGCGCTTTTGCTGCTGGCCGCGCTGGGCATGCTTGCCGTGCTGGTTGTGCTGAGCGTCCTGGGGCTTTTGTGCCACGATTCCTCCCGTTGTTAGTATGCTGCACGTAATTGTAACCAGTCTTTTTGGGACGGCGCTAAAAAGACTGGTGGAGTACACGAGGCTTCGGGTGCCGGCGCCGCGCCCGCTGTTTGTTTCCAGACTGTGTATCTGCGCGTTGGAGAACCCGTCTCGCGCGCACGCCATGTTGTCAATGGGTTACAGTATGAACGGCGGCTATGTTTCCGCCAACGCACGAGAGAGTCGTCAACAAGGAGGATGCACGACGATGCAGCGTGCCAAACAGATATCGGAGTCTATTGAGCTGGGCATCATCTTGGCGCTCGCCGGTGGCTTTATGGACGTGTATTCGTACATTGGGCGCGACCATGTTTTCGCCAACGCGCAGACGGGCAACATCTTGCTGGTGGGCGTGAGCATCTCGGAGGGCAATTGGGCACTTGCGGGGCGCTACTTCTTCCCTGTGGTGTCGTTTGCCGTGGGCATTATGCTTGCCGACCTGGTACACGAGCGGTTTGGCAGCGTGATCCACTGGCGTCAGGTGACGGTGTTCTTTGAAGCCGTCATCTTGCTGGGCGTGAGCTTTATTCCCGGTGGCGGTTACAACCTGCTCGCCAACTGCCTCACCTCGTTTGCCTGCGGCATGCAGGTCGAGAGCTTCCGCAAGATCCACGGTCACGGCATCGCCACGACCATGTGCATCGGTAACCTGCGCAATGCGCTGCAAAACGTGGACGACTACATCATCACCCACAAGCGCGGCTTTTTGGAAAACGGCGTGCTGTACTTTGGCGTGATCTTTACCTTTGTGTTTGGCGCCGTGCTGGGCAACTGGTGTATTGAGCGCATGGGGCTGCACGCCATCGTCGTGGCGAGTTTGCTGCTGTTTGTCGCGTTTGCCATCATGTTTATCGACCGCGAGCGCGACTTGCGCTTACGCTGGAAATGTGCGGCCGAGGCCTGGAAAGAGGGCTGCCGAAAGTAACCGAATGCGGCAGAGGGGCTGTCCCTTTGCCGCACTGATCAATATTGGGGAGGGGACGGCCATCTCGGCCGCCCCTTTTTTGGAGTCTTAAGCGCTAAGGTACATGTTTGTAATGACAAGATTTGACGTCAGCAAAGCGTGTTGCTTGAGGCTATAGAATAAAAATGCCATCTTTCCAGCTATGATTATTAGTTAAGGGGATGGACATATGTCAGAGCTTTTTATTCAAAATAAGACGACAGTAATCAAGTTGATAATCAAGGCGGAGAACTGCCCTCTTTATTGCTTTGTAGAGCCTTTCTGAGCAGCTATTCTATTATTAGTCTGGATGAGTCTTGCAACAATTTAGATAGTGTTTCGATATCCTTTTTGAAAGTAGCGTTTACGCAGGAGTTGAAAAAACATACCACCATTACTGCGGATCATGGACGTGGTTTCGAACAATTTGCAGACTATGTAATACAGTTCCAGGAGCCAGAAAAAACTATCCAGCTCCTGAATGTTGCTACGAACTGCTTTTTGCGATTTATTCGAGATGCTCTTCAATCCGAGCCCTAAGAAGGGCAATGGCTGTAGGTATTCCAATTGCGGCGGCTAATTCGGCTTTATCCAAAACCTGTATGCTAAAGCACGATTGTTTATCACATTGAAGGACGATAACTGAAGATAGTTTCACTTCCCGTTGGCTGAATATATCGTAATCTCCAAATAGGAAGTTACCTTTTATTGTGTAATTCGGTATGTTCGTTACGCACTTCATCTCAAGTCTGTTTAGACCATAATCAAACACCGCAACTTCCTCGTGTTCGATGATGAGCGCAACCCTGGGCATGTTGCTAAAACCACCGTCGACGACAGTGAAGAGTTTTTCATTTGCATCGTCATAAACGGTATATTTAAGACTCAATAGCTGTCCTAGTGGACCCGTGAACCCATGTTTTTTGATGTTGAGGCTGTCTCCCGCTGGGTTGACGAGAGCCAGAGTATGCGGATAAGGGTTACCTTCAATTGAGATTCGATATTCGTTTGTAGCCGCCTTGCTCGATTTAGGACCACTAGCCACCATGTGTCATCGCCTCGATCGAATTGGAACCGTCTTCTGCCTCGTGCGGAGAATTACGCCGTACGTTGCAGTAGATGCAGCTGCAATAACCGCATGGGCAATTTCTAACAAAATGAATGACGTTATTTGCTGCATGCATGTTATTCACTACAAAGTATCTTGTTATAAACGTATTGTCAAACATATATTGCTAAAACAGAAACAATTTATAGACTGAGTCGGTCGTATTCTTTGGGCGATTGCTCCTATAATCTAGCCTTCGCTGCTGTCGGGAGGGAAGGTCTAGGACTCGGTTATTATGTTGAAACGCTTTAACACCTTTGACGTTCTCACGCGTTTTTGTTTCAAAAGCGTTAGGATGGGACTTATAGCGCGGGGCGTAATGGATGCCCCGCACACGATGGGAGGCTATCAATGGCTAATCGTTTCGTTCTCAATACCATCTCTTATCATGGTTCCGGCGCCATCAAGGAGATCCCCGGCGAGCTCCAGCGTCGCGGCTACAAGAAGATCTTCGTCTGCTCCGACCCCGATCTGGTCAAGTTTGGCGTTACCGCTAAGGTGACCGACGAGCTCGATGCCGCCGGCATCGCTTGGAGCCTCTACTCCGAGATCAAGCCCAACCCCACCATCCAGAACGTCAAGGACGGCGTCGAGGCCTTCAAGGCCGCCGAGGCTGACGCTATCGTGACCGTTGGTGGCGGCTCCTCCATGGACACCGCCAAGGCCATCGGCATTATTATCAACAACCCCGAGTTCGCCGATGTCCGTAGCCTCGAGGGCGTTGCTCCCACCAAGAACCATGCCGTGTTCACTATCGCCGTGCCGACGACCGCCGGTACTGCTGCCGAGGTGACCATCAACTACGTCATCACCGACCCCGAGAAGGTCCGCAAGTTCGTGTGCGTCGACACCAACGATGCCCCCGAGGTTGCTGTCGTCGATCCCGACATGATGGCTTCCATGCCCGCCGGCCTGACCGCTTCCACTGGTATGGACGCACTGACCCACGCCATCGAGGGCTACACCACCAAGGGCGCCTGGGAGCTTTCCGACATGTTCCACTTTGAGGCTATTAAGCTGATCAGCGAGAACCTGCGCGACTCCGTCGCCGAGGCCAAGTCCGGTCAGCCCGGCTCCGGCCGCGAGGGCATGGCTCTTGGCCAGTATGTCGCCGGCATGGGCTTTTCCAATGTTGGCCTGGGCATCGACCACGCCATGGCTCACACCCTGTCCGCTCACTACGACACCCCGCACGGCGTCGCCTGCGCCATGCTGCTGCCGATCGCCATGGAGTTCAACAAGCCGGTTTGCGCCGAGCGCTTGGCCAAGGTTGCCGTTGCCATGGGCGTTGACACCACGGGCATGAGCGCCGACGAGGCTGCCGACGCCGCTATCGCCGCCGTTAAGCAGCTTTCCGCCGACGTGAACATCCCGCACGTCTGCGAAGCCATGAAGGCTGACGAGATCGAGGTCCTGGCCAAGGACGCCATGGCCGACGCCTGCTTCCCGGGTAACCCGCGCGAGGCGACGCTCGACGACGTTATCGAGCTCTTCAAGAAGATCTGCCCGGCTGCTTAACCTGGTTCGGCGGGCCCCGCCCGTTAGCCCCAGAATCGTCCTCGGACATGTCGGAGGCCCCGCTGCGCACTACGTGCGGCGGGGGCTTCCTCCGTCCTGCGGAAAGATTGTGGGGCTAACGGGCAGGGGCCCGCCGGCTCGTTATCGTGGCGGGCGCAGTTCTGAAGAACTCAATGGGTCATCTCGCTAGGTAAAAGGATGGTTCGCGGTGGTATTGTTGCTGTGGGTTTAATTCGATATGAAAGGGTGACTTTGGTGTCCAAGATGGATTCTACGCTCTCCTATATTACTGACCAGTTGAAGGCGCTTACCTCGATTGCTTCGCCTACGGGCTATACCCGTGCGGCGACTGATTATCTAATGGAAACGTTGCGCGATATGGGCTTTGGCCCCGAGCGTTCCAATAAGGGCAACGTGCTGGTCGAGCTTGGCGGCGAGGGTGAGCCGCTTGTGTTGGCGAGTCATGTCGACACCCTGGGCGCCATGGTGCGCTCCATCAAGGACAATGGCCGCCTGCGTCCCACGACGCTCGGCGGGCATCAGTGGTCTACGGCCGATGGCGAGAACTGCACCGTCTACACGCGTGACGGCAATGTGTACACGGGTGTGGTCCTCAATACCGAGCCTTCGGCGCATGTGGCCGATGAGCCGATCAAGGCCATCGAGAAGAACATGGAGATCTTGCTCGACGAGAACGTCGATAGCAAGGACGATGTGCTTGAGCTGGGCATTCAGACCGGCGACATCATCGCTATGGATCCGCGTACCACGGTGACGGAGAGCGGCTACATCAAGAGCCGCTTCCTGGATGACAAACTGTCGGCGTCGATTCTGCTGGGTCTGGCCCGCGCCGTTGCTGACGGCGAGGTGACGCTTTCGCGCAAGGTGTCGCTGCTCTTTACCGTGTACGAGGAGGTCGGCCACGGCGGTGCCTTCGTGCCGGCCGACACGCGCGAGATGATCAGCGTTGACATGGGCTGCGTGGGTGACGACCTGGGCTGCACCGAGCGCATGGTGTCGATCTGCGCCAAGGATTCGGGTGGCCCCTACAACTACGATCTGGTGACCACGCTGTCCAACATCGCGCGCGAGCTCGAGCTTGATTACGCCATCGACGTGTACCCGCATTACGGCTCGGACGTTGAGGCCACGCTTTCTGCCGGCTACGACATCCGTCACGGTCTGATCGGCCCCGGCGTGTACGCGAGCCACAACTACGAGCGCAGCCACATCGACGGCGTGCGCAACACCTACGAGCTCGTCCGCGCCTACGTGCAGCGCTAGGGGAGCAACTTGCGACTCGGCTGACCAATCGCTAAGGCCCGATTTCTCGGGCCTTTTTTCGCTTTAGGTCGTTTAGTATTATGATGTATGTAATCTATTAACTAAACGCGTAAATTACTTAACGAGGTGATGCAGTGTATGGATATGTCTGAGTACTTGTCTATGGGTGATGCTGCCCGCCTATTGGGCGTTACGAAAGCCCGCATATCTCAACTTGCCGCATCGGGAACGCTCGCGTGCGATATTGTGGGCGGACGGAAGATGGTCGAGTACAATTCTGCGGTCGCCTATCAAAAGGTCCGCAAACGTGGACGCCGTCCTGCGGCCGATGTGGGGCGCAAGTTTACGCTGATGTCGGCCGATTACGAGGTTGCGCGTGTTTCGTTTGATCCGACGCGCGAGTTTCCCTTCGAAATCGCCGAGGTCCTCGATGCGCAACGAATGCCGTTTGGCACATGCTCGAACTCTTCTCCTACGGTGAATAAACGGGAGCTCAACGTGTGGTGGAGCCATCGGTCGGTGCCTGACGTCCGCCCCGGGCTCGTCTCGCGCTATCGTGAACTGGGAATTGCCAGTGGCATCGAGGTTCCGGTTCGGTGCCTGGGCCTATCACTTTCGGATTGTTATTGGCTGCGACCGGCAGAATGCGACGGGCTCGAATGGCGAAACCTCAATTACTTCGAGAATGATTTTGAGCGATCGGCGCCCGAAGATCGTTCGGGTTGGCTGGAAGGCATCGGTCTTAAAAATCCGGATAACACGTCCGAGGGCGAGCTCCCTAAATCGTGGATAATCCGAAACGGCATTCGCGTTTTGGCTAAAGGGTGCGGGATGGACGATCAACGTCCCTTTAACGAGGCGGTTGCAACGGCTCTACATCGTCGCTTGCTGTTGGAGGGCGAGTTTGTTCCTTATACGGTTGAGCGGATGTTCAATGGCCCCGTGTGCCTGTGCGAGGATTTTCTTGACGGCCGCGAGGAATACGTTCCGGCTGTTTACGTTAAGGGCGCACTTGGTAGCCAGCGGGGAAACTCGACATACGATCGATACTGTTGCTACCTCGGCAAGCATGGTGTCGATGAGGCCGCTGTGAGAAGGTCTATGTCGCAGATGATTGTCTGCGATGCCCTTTTGGCCAACAGCGACCGCCATTGGCGAAACTTCGGCATCATCCGCAATGTCGACACCCTGGAGATAAGGCCTGCTCCGCTGTTCGATAGCGGCAACTGCCTGTGGTACAACGTACCAACTGCCGTGCTCGCAGCTGGGGAGTTTGGGTTTTCCGCTAAGCCGTTTGGGCCCGACCCTTCCGTCCAGCTGGCGCTTGCGGACTCGCTCGATTGGTTCGACTCATCGCGGCTCAACGGATTTGTTGATGAGGCGATCGAGATTCTTTCGCAGAGCGAATGGGCGACGGCGGAGGGTCGACTCGAGGCCATTCGCCGCGGCCTCGAGCGTCGCGTAATCGAGGTTAGTGCCGCTGTTGAGGTACTTCGACACGTGCGGCGATAAACCTGTGGCTACTTAAGTGCGCCGGTCACGGTACCGCCGCCCAGGACGATGTCGCCGCGATAGACTACAACGGCCTGGCCGGGGGCGATGGCTCGTTGCGGCTCGTCAAAAGTTAGCAGCATTTGCCCGTCTTCGTCACGCGTAAGGGTCGCTGCCTGGTCTTTCTGACGGTAGCGGTACTTGGCGCCCACGCGAATGCCGCCGGCATCGAGTTCTGCCTCCATGCGGTCGGCAGGGGCACTCCAGATCCAGTCGTTGGCCGTGAGCGCTGTGGCCGTTAGGTCCTCGGCCTCGCCCAGATGCACGGTGCTGCTGTCGGCGTCGACGCCCGTTACGTACACGGGATGCGCCATCGCGACGCCCAGGCCCTTGCGCTGACCGATGGTGTAGCGCAGCGCACCGTTGTGGCGCCCGACCACGCTGCCGTCGCGCCACACAATGTCGCCCGGTGCAGCGGGATGTCCGCAGCGGCGCTCGATATAGCCCGCGTAGTCACCGTCTGGAATAAAGCAGATGTCCTCGCTTTCGGCCTTCTTGGCGTTGGTAAAGCCCTGCTCGGCGGCAATGCGGCGCACGTCGCGCTCTTTGTCCAGCCCAGCCAGCGGAAAGATCGTGTGCGCCAGGCGTTCCTGCGTAAGCGAATACAAAAAGTAACTCTGGTCCTTTTTGGGGTCCTCGCCGCGGTACAGCTGCCAGGTTCCGTCGGACGCCTGGCTCGTTTTGGCGTAGTGGCCCGTGGCGATGTAGTCGCAGCCCATATCCAGCGCCGCATCCAGCAATGCGCCAAACTTAATGTGGCGGTTGCAGATGATGCATGGGTTGGGCGTCAGCCCCTCCTGATAGGCGGTCACGAAGCGCTCGATAACGTTGCGGTCGAAGGCCTGCTGCAGGTCGAGCACATGGTGGGGCATCCCCAGGCGCTCGGCGACAGCCTTTGCATCGGCGATGTCGCGGTCGACCTTACTCATGCCCGTGACGGGATCGGGCGCGGGGCAGGTGAGGCGCATGGTGGCGCCGACGCATTCGTAGCCCTGGCTTTTGAGCAGGTACGCGGTCACGCTGGAATCGACGCCGCCGCTCATGGCGACGAGCACGCGCTTGTTGTGCATGGGGAGGTTCTCCTTGGTGGCATGTGGCCAAAAAAGAAAAGCGGCGCGGGAGGCTGGTTCCGCGCCGCAGACATTGTAGCAAGTTCGGACGTCTCGTGGGACACCCTGATTGGATGGGCTCAGGCTGCCGGGAGAGAGGAGACCGGCTCGTCCGTGGGCTCAACCTATGGGCGACAGGCCCTTAGTCCTGGAACAGTGCCGTGGACAGGTAACGCTCGCCGGTGTCGGCAAGCAGGGCCACGATGGTCTTCCCCTCGTTCTCGGGGCGCTTGGCCAGCTGCAGTGCGGCCCACACGGCGGCACCGGACGAAATGCCCACGAGCACGCCCTCCTTGTGGCCCACGGCACGGCCGGTGGCAAAGGCGTCGTCGTTCTCGACGGGGATGATCTCGTCATAGACCTGGGTGTCGAGGACGTCGGGCACAAAGCCGGCGCCGATGCCCTGGATCTTGTGCGGGCCGGCCTGGCCCTTGGAGAGCACCGGGGAGGTGGCGGGCTCGACGGCGACGACCTTAATCTCGGGGTTCTGCTCCTTGAGGAACTCGCCCACGCCGGTCACGGTGCCGCCGGTTCCAACGCCGGCGACGAAGATGTCGACCTCGCCGTCGGTGTCATCCCAGATCTCGGGGCCGGTCGTGGCCTTGTGGATGGCGGGGTTGGCGGGGTTCACAAACTGGCCGGCGATAATGCTGTTGGGGGTCTCCTTCTGCAGCTCCTCGGCCTTGGCGATGGCGCCCTTCATGCCCTTGGAGCCGTCGGTGAGCACGAGCTGTGCGCCGTATGCCTGCATAAGCTTGCGGCGCTCGACGGACATGGTCTCGGGCATGGTGATGATCACCTTGTAGCCGCGGGCAGCCGCCACCGAGGCGATGCCGACGCCGGTGTTGCCGCTCGTGGGCTCGATGATGGTATAGTCGCCGCCGCGCAC
Organism: uncultured Collinsella sp.; assembly: GCA_902490325.1. Taxonomy (GTDB): domain Bacteria; phylum Actinomycetota; class Coriobacteriia; order Coriobacteriales; family Coriobacteriaceae; genus Collinsella. The sequence goes on from CABUDJ010000012.1 coordinate 12,591, forward strand.
GAGCTTGCCGGCCTTCTCGGCCTCGTCGATCATGTTCTTGGCGACGCGGTCTTTGACGGATCCGGCGGGGTTGAAGTATTCCAGCTTGACGAGCACGCGGGCCTTGAGGTCCTCATCGGCCTCAAAGTGAGTGAGCTCCAGAAGCGGGGTGTGGCCGATAAGCTGATCGATGGACGTGTAAACCTTGCTCATGATGAACCTCCAAAGTGTTCAAATGACTGGATACCGTGTGGTTTTACGGTGTGTGTAGCAGCGAAACCCACAAACCTTATAGGTTGTTCGTTTTGCCGTTGGCAAGCATACTAGACACTAAAGCCTAGTAACGCAATAGGAAATAGAAGATTATTACGAGTCGATTAACCATCTTGACCGGAACGGGTATTTTCAAAACCAATTTTTCGGCTAGAATTTCTACGGACTAAATGACCGAAAGGCAGCACTATATATGTTGGTTTCTACTAAGGGCAGATATGCCCTGCGCGTTATGGTCGATCTGGCCGAGCACCAGGCGGCCGGTCGCATCCCGCTCAAAGAGATCGCGGCGCGACAGGGGATTTCCGAGAAATATCTCGAGAACATCTTGGCTACGCTCGTACGTGCCAACATGCTCTCGGGTATGCGTGGCAAGGGCGGCGGCTACGTGCTCACGCGCCCGCCCGAGCAGTACACGGTGGGCGAGATCTTGCGTCTGACCGAGGGCAGCCTAGCACCGGTCGCATGCCTGGACGGCGACTGCAAGGGCTGTTCGCGTTCGGACGAGTGCCCCACGCTCGACGTGTGGAAGAACCTGGACAAGCTCATCAACGACTACCTCGACGGTGTGACGCTCGATCAACTTGTCGCTCCCAACCATGGCTACGACTATGTCATCTAACCCACACCTGCATTTGGGGACGGGGTAGAAATGGTAGATTCTCTCGTCCTTTGAGACTTGACAAATAAGAAGGCCGCCCATTTTTTGCGATGGGCGGCCTTCGTTTTGGGTCGATATGACGGTTCGTATTGAACAGTTCTAGCCCTCGGCGATGCTGTCGAGAATGCTGCGCATGATGGATACCAGGATGCTGCCCATAAAGGCCGATCCAAAGCCGGCAATGGAGATACCCGCGCCCAGCAGATTGACCGACAGGTAGCTGGCCAGCTCGAGCATAAAGCTGTTGACTACGAGCTGAAAAATACCAAGCGTGATAATAGTGAGCGGCAGCGAGATGACCGTCAGGAACGGCTTGACGAGCGAGTCGACGATGTTGAGGAACAGTCCCACGAAGGCAAAGCAGGCCCAAGCCTCGGCAAAGCCGAAGGGTTGGATACCGGGGACGAGGAACGTGGCGATCGCGATGGCGATCGAGGTGAAGAGCCAGTTAAGCATAAAGCGCATGGCGTGAATCCTTTCTTGCGCCGGGGTTGCTGGCGTCGCGTGAAGCGGCTTGCGGCGGCGACTTGGATGGTTGCGCGGGCGCGCCGCGGTGTTTGGGCGCCCATTGTCTCAAATATTCGTGGAGCTTACGTGCGCATATGGTTTCTAAACGGCGTTCGTCCTGAAAAACGCGCCGCTGGCAGAGAGTCTTGTCGCTTTAGTTTGGTGGTGTGCTACACTGCTACGGGCAAAAGCCACAGGCGTTGCCCTATTGCATAGAACGGGCGAACGATGCCCGATGTCAGTATCAACTTCGATGCCTTTTGGCGGGTTTGGCGGTGATCGATGAATATCGAGAACATGTTTGACAAGCCTGATGTCAAGCAGCTGGTCCACGCATTTAGCCTTTTGGACGACGAGAAGGATATCCAAGCGTTTTTGACCGATATCTGCACGCCGCGCGAGATTTGCGACCTTTCTCAGCGTTTGCAGGTTGCGCGCTATTTGGACGAGGGCGAGCCTTATGTTGAGGTTCAGGCCCGTACCGGCGCTTCGTCCACCACGGTGAGCCGCGTTTCAAAGGCGCTGAACGGCGAGTACGGTGGCTACCGCAAGATCCTCATTAAGTTGGAGGATGGCGAGTAGGCCGGCGACAAAAACGAATTGTGCAAAACCGCTCCTCCGGGGGCGGTTTTTATATGCCCGCAATCGGCTGGTTCGTTGGGGCCAGGTTGCTTTGTACCAAAAGATGGAGCTGTGGTGGCAATGTGTCCGCGTGGGCGGGTAGGATGGATGCATTGATTATTGCGAACAGTTTGAGCGGAGGACCATGCCTGTTCGAATCTATACCACCAATGCCGGCACGGATTTGAGCGATGCCGAGTCGGCGCTGCTTGCCGACCTTATTGTCCGCCACGGGCGTGCCGTGTTGCTGGCACCTACGTTTGCCGAGCTCGACCTGTGCCGTCATGATGCGGCGGAAGCCGGCGTTTCGCTGGGTATCGACTACAAGACGTCTACATCGTGGCTTCGCTCGCTTTGGGAGCTTTTGGGCGACGGGCGCGGTTTCGTCGACAACCTGCAGCGCCAGATGCTGTTCTCGGACATGGTCACGCGTCTCGACGATGCCGATCTGCAGCCGCTTTCGCGCAGCCAGGGCACAGTGCGCATGCTCGCGCGCATGGCCCGCGACGTGTTGCCGGGCGTTGCGGGGACGGGTGCCGAACGATGCCGTGGCGACAACTGCCAGCCTGAGCCAAAAAGCGATGCCGAGGCTCGTGTGTTCGAGCTTTTGCGCGCCTACGCGGGCGGTTTGGACCGTCGAGATATGGTTGAGCCCTGCGAGGCAGCTGACATTATGACCAGTGTCCTGGCCGATAGCCTGCCGGCGTGCACTCGCGCCGTATGCGTGCGCGGTATCACGTCGTTTACGCACGGTCTGCTCGAGCTGCTGTCTGCCGTGGCGAACAATGGGGGAGAGGTCGTCGTGCTGCTTGCCCGCGAGCAGGCGGCGATGCGCGAGGAGCTTGCCACGGCATTTGATGCCCGCGATGTGTTGTTTGAGATCGCGCCGCTAGGGGAGGGTGTCGGCGCGTCTGATGCCGCTTACGGGACCGCCGCTCAGCCTGCCTTTATTGAGGTCGCTGGCCCCCATGCCCGTGCTCATGCTTATGCGGACGCAATTGATGATCTGGTAAAAACGTGCCGGGGTTCCGAGGTCGACGGCGCTTCTGCCGACCCCGTGCGCGTGCTCGTTGTTTCTGCCCGGGCACCCCAGCTGTTCGGCGAACTCGCCTCTCGTCTGGCGGCGCGTCACATTGCGGCCGAGACGACTGAGTTCACGGCGTTTTCCCAGTCCATCGCGGGCAGGCAGTTTACGGCGCTCGCCAACCTGATCGAGCGTATGAAAGCCGCCGACGAGGGCACCGCTTCCAAGACCGAGTGGTGGCCCGCTTCAGAGCTTACCGACTGGATTTATAGCCCGCTTTCGGGTGCCGACGCCGCGAGCGCCCGCGGCTTCGACAAGAACATGCGCCTGTCGCGCAACAAAACCACTGCGGGCGTCAAGAGCCTGCTGCAGAGCGTGCAGGGCCAGGTGAGGGGCGCCCGCAAGGCCGCTAGCGAAGATAACTGGTTTAAGAACGTGCCATGCGTGGTCTCGGACGTGTTTCAGGCGCTGTGGCGCGACAAACCCGTGACGGCGCTCAAGGCCATGCTCGCCGTTGCCGAGGCGCTGCCCGATCGCGCCCTAGGCGGCCTTGACGGCCAGGCCCGTCGCCAGGCAGAGACGGCTCTGCTGCGCCATGCCATCGACATCCTTATGAACGATGCTCGCGCGCTTGACGTGTCGCAGGCCGCGACCGTGCCGGTTCTCGACGGCGTTCGAACTAAGGTGGACAAGCGCAGCACCGCTTACGATTACGAGACCTACGAGGTCGACCGCACGCCACGGGCGCAAGTGCGCTTCGTGTCGCTTGCCGATGCGTCGGTTTTGCGTCCTGGCGGCTACGATGCCGTGCTGTTTGCCGATGTCGACCTGGACAGCTATCCGCTTTCGCATGAAGAGGGCCCGCTTGCCACGTTGACGGCCGAGCTGCGCCGCGACGGCGTGTCTTTGGAGCCCGCCGCCCTGCTGCGCGTGCGCTTTGGCCGTGCAATGCAGGCGACGAGCGGTCCGGTCGCGCTTGCCCGCGTGACACACGATCGCCAGGCGCGCGAGTGCTACCCGGCAGCCGTATGGACCGAGCTGCGGGCACATGCCGAGGCCGCTGGCGCTGCCAAGCCCACGTGCGTGGGCGAGGGCGATATCATCGCCGACTTTGATCCCGCGGCAGGTGAAGGCCTCAAGCGCGAGCGCGTGACCTGCGAAGCCCCTCAGCACCTGAGCGATGAAGCCATTCCGTATCTGGTTCTGCGCCGTCGCGATGGCGAGGGCGAGAACGCGCCGCTCGTGCCGCGTCTGACGTCCGCCTCGCAGATCGAGGCCTATTCTACCTGTCCACTGTGCTGGTTCGTGTCGTATCGCGTCAAGCCCCAGTCTATCGACGCGGGCTTTGGCAACATGGAGAAGGGCAACTTTGTCCACGACGTGCTGGAGCATCTGCATGCCCGTCTGCCCCAAGAAGGCATGGAGCGCGTGACGCCCGAGAATCTGCCGCGTGCACAGGAGCTGCTGCGCGAGGTCTTTGACGAGACGTTGGCCGAGCACGCCAGCAAGCGAGGCACGGAGGGTCCGCTGGTGCCACTCTCTGCAGTGGAGGAGCGCCAGGTGGCCGAGATCTTGCCGCAGCTGGAGGGCGTGCTTGCCTACGAGTCCGAGGCACTTGCCCCCTTTGCCCCGCGCTACCTGGAGTTCGCCTTTAACGAGCTCAAGGTCGAGTATGCCGGTTGGCCGCTTGGCGGGCGCATCGACCGCGTGGACGTGGATGCCGAGAATCGTGCCGTGGTGATCGACTACAAGCATCGCACGGGCGTTGAGGAGTTTAAGCTCGCCGACCCTACGGTGCGCGACGAGGGATCGGGCACGGCGCCCATCGACGACCCGCGCTGGTTGCCGCCACATACCCAGACGCTCATCTACGCCCAGGCCATGCGCCGGGCGCTGGATTTGGACACCCGCGCGGCGCTCTACTTTTCGACCAAGGGCGGCAAGCCGGCGTTGCGCGGTGCCGCGAGCGCCGAGCTGCTCGAGGAAGAGCGCGGCGACGGTCGCATCCCGGGCCTTAAGAAGGGCTTTCCGGGCGAGGGCGGCAGCATGGACTTCGACGCCCTGCTCGATCGCGTGGAGGCCGGCATCGCCGAGCGCCTGCGCGAGCTCGAGGCAGGCAACGTTGCCGCCGTCGACCCGACGTCGGCTCAGGCCGCGCATGCGCGCTGCTCGTATAACCACGAAGGAACGTTTGTAAGGAGGGACGTGTAGACCATGGATCTTTCGACTTTGATGCCGCAACAGCTCCAGATCGTCAAGACGCTCGACCGTCCGCTGTTTGTCTCGGCGGGCGCCGGTTCGGGCAAGACCTTTACCCTCACGCGCCGCATCGTCTACGCGCTCTCGCCCGAATCCGGTCCGTTCGTTGAGCATCTGGACCAGGTGCTCGCCATTACCTTTACCAAAGATGCCGCGGCCGAGATCCGTGACCGCGTGCGCCGTGCGCTTATCGACGAGGGCATGGACGAGGAGGCCCTGACCGTCGACGATGCGTGGATCTCGACCATTCACGGCATGTGCTCGCGTATCCTGCGCGCACACGCGTTGGAGTTGGGCATCGACCCCGAGTTCACGGTGCTCACCGATACCGACGAGCTCATGGATCAGGCTGTTGAGCATGTGCTGGGTCGCGCGACGGCGCCCGATGCCGCCCCCGAGCTCGCGGCATCGCTCAAGGCCCTCTACGCCTGGTATCCCATGGCGGGCGAGGGCGGTCCCTTTGGCGCCGGCACGACCATCAAGGGCCTGGTGCGCGAGCTGCTGGAGCTCTCGAGCCAGTTGCCGGGCGGCATGGACGACGTGCGCGTGGCACGCGGCCAGGCCGATACCTCGGCGCTTGCCGATGCCTATCGCGCAGCACTGGGTGCGAGCAAGGCCGCGACCGAGAAGGCACAGGTGGCACTCGACGCCATCGACGCGTTCGAGGCGAGCGGCAAGACCATGGCCGATGCGGCGCGACTCATGATGTCGTGCGCCGTGCCGCGGGCGAGCAAGGCGTTCCCCAAGGAGCAGGTTGAGCTGCTCAAGGCCGAGGCTGCCGATGCTTTTATCAATATCGTGCTTGCCTGCGGCGGCCCGGCGCTCGATGCATTGGTGGGCTTGGCCCGCTCTGTAGAGGTTGAGTACCGCGCGCTCAAGGCCGGCCAGTCTGCCCTCGACAACAACGACCTGCTGCGCATGGCCTACGAGGCCCTGCGCGATTACCCGGCCATCCGAGCGGCATACGAGGGCCGCTTTAAGATGGTCATGGTCGACGAGTTCCAGGATACCGACCAGATGCAGGTCGATCTGATCCGCTACCTGACGGGTGCGGGGGAGCGCGCGCTGTGTACCGTAGGCGATGCACAGCAGTCGATCTATCGCTTCCGTGGCGCCGAGGTCGAGGTGTTCCGTCGCCAGGAGCGCAAGGTGGGCGCCTCGGGGACGGCCGAGGTAGCGGCCGTCGCTGACGCTGCTGCCGATGTCCCTGCTGGCGAGCTCGTCAAGCTCGTGCGCAACTTCCGCAGCCACGACGAGGTACTGTGTTACGTGGCACGCGTCTTCGACGGCGATGACGGCGGCCTGATGCAGGGCTTTTTGGACCTTGAGGCGAGCGACGGCCGCAAGGACACGCTGGTGGCAGACGCCTCGCGTCGCCAGGCCCTCTTTGTTGCCGGCGGCAGTACGCAGGAGCGCACACAGGCAAAGGCCCGTGCGATCGCCGAGCGGTTCCGCTCGCTTGCCGATGCCGGCCAGCCCCAGGGCGGCATGGTGCTGCTGCTGGGCCGCATGACCAACGCAGGCGTCTACGCACAGGCCTTCCGTGACCAGGGGCTCGACTGTGTCATCGCGGGCGGCTCAGTCTTTGCGCAGGCTGCCGAGGTGCAGACGGTGCGCGCCCTGGTTTGCGCGCTCGCCAATCCGGCCGATACGGCGCAGGGCCTTATGCCGCTGCTCGCCTCGCCGATGTTTGCGCTGGGCGCCCAGGAGTTTTTGGCGCTGGCGACCAAGCTCGATAGCGAGACGGGGGAGACCTCGCGCCGGAATATCGACGTGGGCATCATGAGCGATTCCGATGTGCCGGGCTTGCAGGGCTTGCCGCTCGTGACGCGCGCCCGCGAGGTACTGCGGTATGCGCTTCGTCGCGTGGGCCGCGATTCGTTCGCCGCCATCGCGCGCGACGTGGTCAACGCCTCCGGCTGGTTTGTGCGTCTGGCACAGCGTGGTCCCGAGGGCAAGGCCATTGCCGCCAACGTGCTCAAGGCGCTCGACGCCGTGGCCGAGGCAGAGGCCGAGCTCGGCAATTCTCCGCGTTCCATCGCGCTGGCCTTCGACCGCTTCTTGGCGGGCAAGGAAGCCCCGGGTGCCCTCAACGAGGAGGGCGACGGCGCGGTGCGCATCATGACGGTGCACGCCTCCAAGGGTCTGGAGTATCCGGTCGTGGCGGTTGCCGAGTGCTTTGGCGTGCGTAAGTCCTCGGGTGCGGCACAGATGGGTCGCGTCGAGGGCGGAGCACAGGTCGTGGCACTGCCGGCACGCTTCGACGGCGTTAAGCTCGCCGACGGGACCTTTGTGAAGGGCGACGACGTTAAAAAGCAGTTTGAGCATGCGTTTAAGGGCAAGGGCACGTCGCTGTGGCTGCCGCCGGAGCTCATGGAGGATGTCTGCGCGACGGGTTCTCCCGCCGAGGCATTTGCTCGCCTGCGCAACGACGATCTGCAGCTTTCGCTCGAGGAGCGGGCCCGCTTGCTCTATGTTGCCATGACGCGTGCGCGCGAGCTGGTGATCTTGGCGATGGATGCCGGCGTGAGCCGTGGCAAGGTGACGGCGCCGACCTTCGACGTCGAGACCGATCTGACCTATGACGTGCTGCGTCGTATTCTGCCGACCGACGCTCTGGACATGCCGCAGCTCGATGCCGACCGCCTGGTGTTCGACAACTCCCAGCCGGGCGACTACGAGTTCATTTCGCTCGCGAACTTTACCTTTGGCGAGCAGGCGTTTGAGGCCAACGCTTCGCTGGATGCCGAGGGCGGGCTTGTTCGTGGCGATGCCGATACAGATGCTGCCGACGATTCGGCCAGTACAATCGTCCCCGGTCCTGCCGACCCCAAGCCCGATTCGTTTGAGCTTGTGTATCCCCAGACAGTGGGCGTGCGCATGGGCATCTGTCCGTATCCGATGCGTGACTCGTATAGCTACTCGTCAATCGCCGCGGCACTCCATGCCGAGACGGAAGACCGTGCCGCCGAGGCTCGTGTTCCCATGGACGAGTCCGGCGATGATGCAGAGTCGGATGGCTCGGAGATGACGGATGCAGACGTGGCCGCTGTCGAGCCCGCCGGCAATCCCATGGCGCTGGGCTCGGCCTTCCACACCGCCTGCCAGTGGCTCATCGAGATGGGTGCCGACGCGTTGCCCGCTGCGCGCGCCGATGCGCTGGCGCGCCTGTGGTGCCTGACGCCGGAGCAGCGCGAGCGCTTCGACGTTGCCCTGGACCGCTGGCTCAAGTCGGCTGTTCGTGCCGACCTGCTCGCGTGGCCGTGCGTTCGCGCCGAGGTGCCGTTCTTTTCGCTGGGCTGCGAGGACGAGGACATCGCTCGCTACGGTGCATATGCCGAGGGCGCCATCGACGCTTTGGCGACGAACCCGGCGGATTCGTCATGCGCGCTGGTCATCGACTACAAGACGGGCGGCACGCCGGACGAGACGCCGGAACAGCTGCAGGAGAAGCATGCCCTGCAGGCGCGCGTCTACGCTGATGTTCTGCACAAGGCGGGCTTTGAGGCCGTGACCGTCAAGTTCGTCCGCGTGGAGCAGCCGGATCCAACCATCTTCGTCGAACCCGCTGAACCTCAAGTAGTCACCTACAATCTCTAGCCCTCAGATAACTTGCGGTGGAATGCGGACTGTTTTGGCCAAAAAAGTCGCCAAACAGTCCGCATTTCACCGCAACTGCAAGAGGAGCCGTGTGGGTTTGGCTAGGTTCGGGTGCTGTCCGTGCCGTGGGGTAAAATCGTTCAGTCAGAACACGAACCCGCATCGGAGCTCATCACATGGCATTCGTCCATCTGCACAACCACACTGTCTTTTCCATGCTCGACGGCGCAACCCGTATCCAGGATATGGTCAACCGTGCCGTTGAGCTGGGCATGCCCGCCGTGGCCATTACCGACCACGGCTACATGTATGGCGTACCCGACCTGGCGCTGGCCTGCGACGCCGTCAACCACAACACGCCCGAGTACAAAACCTGGAGCCACGACAAGGCCTTCTTGGAAAAGGACCGCCGCGACGAGCTGGTGGAGCCCGATCCCGAGGAAAGCCCGCGCGAGCATGCCCAGTATGTGAAGGACATGGCCATGTGGGACGAGAAGGGCAACATCGACGAGCTCAAGCCGCCCCTGGTCATCAAGCCCATCTTTGGCTGCGAGGTCTACTTTACGCCGGACGAGACCCTTGCCCGTGACCATAAGCCCGAGCTCTACCACATGATCCTTCTGGCCAAGGACCAGGAGGGCTACGTCAACCTGATGCAGACGGTCTCCGAGGCAGCCGTGCAGGGCTTTTACTACAAGCCCCGCGTGACGCTCGACAACCTGCGCCGCCACGCCAAGGGCATGATCTGCACCAGCGCCTGCATCGCGGGCATCATCCCCAAATACATCGACCGCGGCGACATGGAAGGCGCCATCAAGTGGGCCGAGACCTTCCGCGATACCTTTGACCCCGGCGACTTTTACATCGAGATCCAGGAACACGGCATTACCACCGACAACGGCCTGACCGACGAGCAGATGGACCGCACGCTCATCGATATCGCCAAGCAGGTGGGCGTCAAGGTTATCGCCACCAACGACTTCCACTACCTGCGCCGCGAGGACGCGCCCGTGCAGGACGTCATCATGTGCATCGGTATGAACGCCAAGGTCGACGACCCTAACCGCATGCGCATGACTGGCTCGGAGTTTTACATGAAGACCGAGGAGGAGATGCGGGCGATGTTCCCGTATTGCCCCGAGGCCTGCGACAACACGCTCGAGATCGCCGACAAGTGCTACGTTGAGCTGGACTGGGACTCCATCATCCTGCCGCGCTTCCCGCTGCTCGATCCCGGCGAGACGCACGAGAGCCAGTTCCGCCGCGAGTGCGAGAAGGGCCTGCGCCAGCACTACGGCGACGACTGGGCCACGCGCGAGATCGGTGGCGTCAACATCAAAGAGCGCTTTGAGTACGAATACAAGGTCATCTGCGACAAGGGCTTTGCCGCCTACTTCTTGATCGTTGCCGAGTACGTGCAATGGGCCAAGGACAACGGCATCGGCGTTGGCCCCGGCCGTGGCTCGGCGGCTGGCGCTATCGTCGCCTACGCCATGAACATCACCGCGTTCGACCCGCTCGAGAACGGTCTGATGTTCGAGAGGTTCCTGTCCCCGCAGCGTACCGAGATGCCCGATATCGATATGGACTTCGACGATGAGCGGCGCCTCGAGGTCGTGGAGCACGTTCGCCAGCTCTACGGCCCCGAGAAGGTCACCCACGTCATCACCTACTCGACCATCAAGGCCAAACAGGCCATCAACGACGCCGCGCGCGTCCTGGACTACCCGGTCTACATGGGCCAGCGCCTGTCCAAGATGGTCTCGAGCGACCCCAAGGTCAAGCTCAAGCAGGTGCTCGACAAGCAACCCGGCAAAGAGGATCTGTTTAACCCCGATTTTGCCGAGGCCTATAAAAAGGACGACGACGCCCGCCGCATCATCGACACGGCGCTCTCGATCGAGGGCCTCACCCGTGGCGAGGGCGTGCACGCGTGCGCCGTTCTGATCTGCCGCGACCCCGTCAACGAGCACGTGCCCACCAAGCTCGACACCAAGGGCGGCGTCGAGATTACCCAGTACGAGGGCCATACCGTTGCCGACATGGGCCTGCTCAAGATGGACTTCTTGGGTCTGCGTACGCTGACGGTTATCTCCAAGGCCAAGGCCAACATCAAAAAGAACTTCGGCATCGACATCAAAGAGGAAGAGATCCCCTTTGACGATCCCGAGATCTTTAAGCTCATGGGCTCCGGCCACACCGCCGGCGTCTTCCAGGTCGAGTCCGCCGGCATGACGGCCACGATCAAGAACATGAAGCCCACCGAGTACAAGCATGTCGTAGCATTGATCGCCCTGTACCGCCCGGGTCCGCTGGGCGCCGGCATGGTCTCGTCCTACATCAACCGTATGAACGGCAAGGAGCCGGCCGTCTCCTACGACGACCGCCTGGACGACATCCTGGGCGAAACCTACGGCACCATGGTCTACCAGGAGCAGGTTATGCTCATCTCCGTCGAGATGTGCGGCTTCTCCAAGGGCGAATCGGACTCGCGTATCCGTAAGCCCGTGGCTAAGAAAAAGATCAAGCTGCTCACGTCGACGGTACTCCACTGGGAGGATGGCTCGGACGAAACCACCTACGACCACTGGATGAACGGCGCTATCAAGAACAACTATACGCGCGAGGTCGCCCAGAAGATTTGGGACGATGTTCTCGAGTTCGCATCTTACGCCTTTAACAAGTCGCACTCCGCCGGCTACGCCATCCTGGTTATGCAGACGGCGTGGCTCAAGGCGCACTATCCGCACGAGTACATGGCGGCCGTTCTGACGTCCTATACGGGCAAGACCGACAAGATCGTTCACTACGTCTCGGCGTGCCGTCACGACGGCATCCCCGTGCTTTCGCCAGATGTCAACGAGTCCGGCACCGAGTTCACGGCTACCAAGGAGGGCGTGCGCTTTGGTCTGGCCGGCATCCGCGGCGTGGGTACCGGCGTGGCACAGGCGATTATTGCCGAGCGCGAGGCGGGCGGACCGTTTAAGACGCTGCACGACTTTGTCGAGCGCGTGGACTCGAGCCAGGCCAACCGCCGCGTAATCGAATCGCTGATCAAGGCAGGCGCCTTCGACTCCACGGGGTATCCGCGTCGCCAGATGATGCACTTTGTGGACAAGAACAACCCCGAGAACATCATCGATGCCGCGGTAAAGCGCCAAAAGGACCGCGCGAGCGGCCAAACGTCGTTCTTCGACATGTTCGGCGACGTTGAGGGCTCGGGCTTTGAGGTGAGCGTGCCCGATCCGGATGGCCAGGAATGGGACCGCCACCTTAAGCTGAGCCAGGAGAAGGAAGTTCTGGGCATCTATGTCTCGGACCACCCGCTGCGCCCGTTTGAGTATGCACTAGCCAAGGCGCGCGACTTCTCGTTCTCGCAGATCGATACCGGGTACGAAGTGCAGAACCCCACGGGCGGCACCATCAACCAGGAGATTCCCGAGGGCAAGGCGCTGTGGTGGGCCGGCATGGTCTCGAGCGTGTCCAAGCGCGTGACCAAAAACGGCGATCCCATGGGTATCGTGCAGCTCGAGGACATGGAGGGCGAGGCCACGGTCGTGGTGTTCCCCAAGACCTACAAGGAGGCCGAGGGGTACCTGTACGGCGAGGTCGATCCCGAGACCGGCGCGCAGCTGTCCGATGCCTTTGTGCGCATTAAGGGCAAGCTCGAGCGCTCGGACCGCGGCGACCAGATCATCGCGCAGGAGATCGTGCCGCTGGAGCTTAGCGAGGAGAACAACAAGCCCAAGGTGTTTGAGGTCATGGTGCCCAACAGCCGCTTTAGCCAGGGCAATATGGCGCGTCTTGCCACGGTGCTTACCGCCAACCCGGGCGGCGACCGCGTGGAGATCTTTATCGAGCAGGTGGACGGGCGCGTGCTACGTGCCGAGGTGCCGGCCAAGGTCAACGCGCGCTCGATTCCGCTGCTGGCCGAGGCAAAGGCGATTGTGGGTAATCAGGGCCGCGTGACGGTTATCTAAGCTACCCCGGGTGAGATTGGAGGAAGTGATGGCGCAGGGGACGTTTGTGCAGGCGCTTCGCAAAGAGGCGGCGTTGAGCGGCACCTTTATGAAGGGCCGCTCGCTCATGCTCAACGGCGCCGTGCTGTCGATTGAGGACAGCGGCTCGCGCTTCTCCAAAAACGTGACGGTTGAGGGCTCGGTGCGCGGCTCGCGCGGCGACCTGTACAAGACGCACGTGGCGCTCGATATGGACGAGCACGAGGTTATCGACTACGACTGTGACTGCCCCGCCGCATACCGCTATCCCGGTATGTGCAAACACGCCATCGCCACAGCGCTGGCGTACCTGGACACCAGCGGCATTGAGCCTGTTGAGGGGCTGCGCACGCCGGTTCGCACGTTTACGGCGCAGTCGAAACAGCCCGCGCGCACCGCGCCCAAAGCGCCGGCCGTCAACCCCAACTTTCCCTTTCCGGCGCCCGTCCCCACGAGCCCGAGCCTTGTGGCGGCGCTCTCCGATCTTTCGGACGCGCGCATGGATGAGCTGGCGAGCATGCGCCGCAAGCTTGCCGGTGCCGTTGATCCCGACGCCCCCAAAGCGGCGTTGGAGCCCTCGTTGGTGCCGTACTACAATCCGCTGTTCGCTGACCGCTTTAGCTGGGCGCTCGAGTTCCGCATTCGCTGTGGATCGGTCTCCTACGTGGTCAAGGATATCGACGGCATGGCCGATGCCTACGTGCGCGGCGGCATGTTCTCGTACGGCAAGAAGCTTACGTTTGCCCACGTGCCCGAGGCCTTCGATGACGTTTCGTCAAAGCTGCTCGATCTTGTCACGATGACGGTCGCCTACCTGGGCGACATTACAAGCTCGCGTTCGGCATCGTATGACTTTGCCCGCAGCGGCTTTGTTGCCGAGCGTCAGTTGCCGCTGTCCGAGCATGACATCGTATACGTGCTGGACCTGCTGCGCGGCAGGACCATTTCCCTTGAGCCTGCCTGGTCTCGAGGGACGACGACGCATCGTTCCTACGAGGTGGCGGTTGAGTTGTCGCCGGTGGGGGAGGACGAGGCCTCGGCAAAACAACCGCCGCTCCTTGCCGCCAAAATCGCGCCGGCGGCTGGTGGTAGCTATGACCTGCGCCTGCCCGCCGATATGTACTGCTTTGCGTCGGGCGATGTCGCCTACTTGGTTGACACGCGCCGTGCGCGCCGTACCGACGCTGCATTTGCTCAGCATGCCGCACCTTTTTTGTCGCGCTTGCTGCCGTGTCGCACGCCCGCCCATATTGCCGCCGAGCAGGTGGGCGAGTTCTGCCGCATGGCGCTGCCCATTTTGCGCGACTACACCGACCTTACCGCGCCCGCTGCGCTCGATACCGTGGCGCCCGAGCCGGGCTTTGCCATGGCGATCGGCGTCGACGATGGTCTCGTGACCTGCAAAATTACGGTTACCTACGGCGACTGGTCGGCGGATCTCTTTAGCCTGGGCGCTCCGGGCAGCCCCTTCGAAGAGCAGCGCCTGGGTGTGCCGCCGCGCGACGAGGTGGCAGAGTTTCGCGTTATGGACACGGCGGCCCTGTATTTCGACTTTTACGAGGGCGGTCTGGCGTTTGAGGAACGCGATGACGCCCGCCTGTTCCACTTGCTGACCGAGGGCCTGTCTGCCCTGTCCGAGCTGGGTGAGGTCATGCTCAGCGACCGCCTGCGCCAGATTTCGGTCCGCCCTGCGCCCAAGCTCTCGGTTCGTGCGACCGTCAAGAGTAACCTGCTCGATGTCGAGCTGGGCGCGAGCGGGCTTTCGGCTGCGGACCTTGCCATCTACCTCGACTCCTACAAGCGTCACCAGACGTTTGCGCGCCTTACGTCCGGCGACATCGTTCGCCTGGACGAGGGCGCCCGAGCCGCGTTTGGCCTTGCCGAGGATCTGGGGGTCGATGCTGTCGACCTGCTCGACGGCGTGTCGCTTCCCGCGTCGAGCACCCTGTTCGTCGATAGCATGCTCGCGCGCACGCCCGCGCTCGAGGCCGATCGCGACGCTGCGTTCCGCCGTACCGTCGAGCGTCTGGATACGCTCGGCAAGATGGACTTTACGGTGCCCGCCACGCTCAAGGCCACGCTTCGAGGCTACCAGGTCGATGGCTACCAGTGGCTCGGCTCGCTCGAGCACCTGGGTCTCGGCGGCATTTTGGCCGACGATATGGGCCTGGGCAAAACGCTGCAGATGATCGCACATATCCTGGCGCGTGTGGAAGCGGGGGACATTAAGCCCACGCTCGTGGTATGCCCCGCGTCGCTCGTGTACAACTGGACCGCCGAGCTGGAGCGCTTTGCCCCGTCGCTCGATGTGTGCGCCATCGTGGGTGCCAAGGCGCAGCGCCGCGTGCAGATAGCCGGCGCTGACGAGCATAACGTGGTCGTGACGTCGTATGACCTCATGCGCCGCGATATCGACGAGTATGCCGAGCAGGACTTTGCCCGTGTGGTGCTCGACGAGGCCCAGTACATTAAAAACCCGCTCACGCAGGTGGCGCGCGCCGCAAAGCGCCTGCCTGCCGGCGTGCGCTTTGCCCTGACGGGCACGCCCATCGAAAACCGCCTATCCGAGCTCTGGAGCATCTTCGACTTTTTAATGCCGGGCCTGCTCGGCACGCGCGAGTCGTTTGCCAAGCGCTTCGAAAGCCCGGTCGAGCATGCCGAGGGCGACAGTGCCGCTCGCCTGCAGGCGCTCGTGTCGCCGTTTGTGCTGCGCCGTGTCAAGGAGGACGTGGTGGCCGACCTGCCCGAGAAGATCGAGGATACGGTCATGGCGCAGCTCACCGGCGAGCAGCGCAAGCTCTACCTGGCCAACCAGGACCGCATCGCCCAGCAGGTGCAGCACCGCGAGTCATCCGAGTTTAAGAAAGACAAGCTCAAGGTGCTCGCTGAGCTCACCAAGCTGCGCCAGATCTGCTGCGACCCGCGTCTACACTACGAGGATTACAAGGCGGGGAGCGCCAAACTCGATACGTGCATGGAGCTCGTGCACGGCGCGCTCGACGGCGGGCATCGCATCCTGTTGTTCAGCCAGTTTACGGGTATGCTCGATATCATCGGTAAGCGCTTGGCCAAGGAGGACATCGCCTTCCTTAAGCTCACGGGCGTTTCGTCTAAGGAGAGCCGCGCCAAGATGGTCGCGCAGTTCCAAGCGGGCGAGGTTCCGGTTTTTTTGATTTCGCTCAAGGCGGGTGGCGTGGGCCTTAACCTGACGGCTGCCGACGTGGTCATTCACTACGACCCGTGGTGGAACGTGGCGGCGCAGGACCAAGCGACTGACCGTGCACACCGTATTGGCCAGCAACATGCCGTGACCGTGTACAAGCTCATCGCCAAGGACACGATCGAGGAACGCATTATGCAGATGCAGGAGTCCAAGCGCGACCTGGTCAACAGCGTGCTCGGCGGCGACGGCATCTCGTCGGCACTGTTCACGCGCGAGGATGTTCTGGCGCTGCTCGGCGGCGACGGTCGCTAACCCGCTCGGGTGGGGCCGTCAGGGCGGATGGCACACGCTGTCCCATCGTCCCCGCCCGTTATGTGTTCATTTGCAATGCCGTGGATGGTTTGTCTGCCTTTGGGCATAAGAACCATCAAGAACATTGGCACATCAGCAAAGGAGAGCATCATGGCGAAATTCTTTAAGGACCCCGACGGTAAGCTCATTGCCGCCCTTGGCGACGACGTTGCGACCCCTGCCGGTTGCACGGAACTGACTGCAAACACTGAGGACGCGGCGCACGAGAAGCACGTGCCTGTTGTCGAGACCGAGCGTGACGGTCACGTGATTCGCGCACGCATTGGCTCGGTCGAGCACCCCAGCCTGCCCGAGCACTACATTGAGTGGATCGCGCTTGAGGCCGAGGGCCGCTTAGAGGTTCATTACCTTGAGCCCGGCATGAAACCCGCGACGTTTTTTGCGGGCGGCTCCAAGACCGGTACCGTCTATGCCTACTGCAACCTGCACGGGCTGTGGTCCGCGACATTCTAGGAGCGCGCCCCCGCTCGGGGTATCATAGCTAGCATATGCACATGCAAGCGCCGACTGCATTATGCGGCCGGCGCTTTTACTGCGATTTCGATGGATTACGACGGAAAGGGCTGAGCCATGAAGCTCGCGCTTGCACAGATCGATATGCGCCTGGGTGATATTGAGGGCATTTGCGGCCGCATCGAGGACCAGGCTCGTCTGGCCCACGAGCGCGGGGCGCGCGTGCTGTGCGTTCCGGCTCCGCTCTTTATGGGCGCCATGCCCGGTGGCCTGGTGGGCACTGCCGACTTTGAGCACGACATGCTTGCCGGCTTGACTGGTGTCGCCGAGCGTATCCAGGAGCTTGACATGATCTGCGTCGTGCCCGCGGCGGTTTCGTTTGAGGGCCAGCCGCTGCTCGACTACATGATGCTCAAGGACGGTCATGTGGTGCCGGCGCGTTCGAGCATTGCCCTGCAGCGTGGCGAGAACAACGACACGCGTTGGGCGCCGCCGGTGTTTGACGTGGACGGCGTGCGCATCGCCGTGATTTTTGACTTGGACCGCGAGCTCGAGATGTTGCCGACCGGTGTTGACCTCATCGCGTATTTCCAATTCAACGCGTTTGACATGACTGACCGCGAGACTGCCGCCATTGCCGCCGTTCGCAGCGGCGCCTACCGCAAGATCGCATCCAAGCGCAGCGTGTGGTTTGCCTGCATGGCGCCGGTCGGTGCCTATGACGAGTCGGTGTATACCGGCGGTTCGTTTGTGCTCGACGACTGCGGTCGCGTGGTGGCCCAGGCGCCGTGTTTTGAGGAGAGCCTGCTGGTTCAGGAGATTCAGCGCGGCATGATGCTCGATGCCCTGGAGGATCACGAACTGCCCGAGTTCCGTTCCGAGGAGTGGCTGTGGCAGGCGCTGGTGCTCGCCGTGCGCGACAACGCCCGAGCCCACGGTGCGTCGCGTGCTGTGGTGGCACTCGAGGGCGACTTGCCGTCGTCTTTGCTGGCGGCGCTGGCCGTCGACGCTCTGGGCCCGCGTAATGTGATTGGCCTGGTGCTGGGGCGCAACCGTATCTTTACGCCGGCGCAGGAAGAGGCCGAGGCTGCCCGCTGTGCCGCCGTCCGCGCCATCGCCGAGCGTTTGCACATTCGCACCGTCGAACGCGATGCACCGGATGCGGCGCGTGTGCTCGATCGCGACGTGTCGGCGGGCGATGCCGAGCGTCTGCGCTCGCGCACGTTGGGCCTCATGCTGGAGGACACGGCGTTCGAGCTGGGTGCGATGGCGCTGAGCCCGCTGTCCAAAACCGAGTACGCGCTGGCGGCGCCGGCGCTTTGCGGCGGCTATCAGGGCGATTACGCGCCTTTTGGCGATGTGTACCTGTCGACGCTTGAGTTTGTGGCGCGTGTGCGCAACCGCACGTCTTCCGTGGTGCCCCAAGAGCTCGTGACGCTCAACGCGGTGGAGGATTGCATGGAGCGTGTGCTGGCGCAGGCGCTCTCGACGCTCGACGGCCCGGTCGATATGCTCGACCGCGCGGCACAGCTGCTCGGCGGGCTTGAACCGGGTGAGGTCGATGGCACGCTTGAGTCGCACGTGGACCGCAATCGTCCTTTCGACGACATCCCGATGGCTGCCGGCAAGCCAGAGGCCTGCTCGCTGCTGCTGATGCTCGTGCGCCAGGGCGAGGCTGCTCGCCACCAGTTGCCCACGGCGCCGATCGTCTCGGCCCGTTCGTTTGCCGAGCGTTCCTGGCCGTATATGCTCGCGTGGTCCGACCTGGGGCTTAACGGCAAGGAGCGTATGACGGTCGATTCGCTGGCGCGCGCCGAGGTGCGCCGTTTTGCTGACGAGGATACGAGCGAGCGCGTGCGAAACGAGATGATGGGCGTGCTGGGCGAGCTACTGGGTATTTCGCCCGAGCAGATGGAGGAGCTGCGCTCTGAGGATGGCCAGCGTCGTCTGCATGAGGGTATGAAAAAGTTCGAGGGCGAGGTTCAGGACGCCATCGATAAGATGATGGGCGGACAGGGCGGCTCGCAAGGTAGTCCCCAGGGTGGCCCGATGCCGCACCCGCCGGTGGATCCGAGGCAGTTCCCCTTTTTCTCGCAGAACTAACTATGGGATAGGATTCGCTTCCAACCCCGACACTTCAACTAAGCATCTCGGCCCCGTTGTGTTATTCTAGAACAGACGTTCGTGAGTAGTGCGCGGGGCCTTGCCTTGCGCTTGGTAAAAGGCGAGGGGAGGTTGGCTTGGTCATTTTGGGCATCGACCCCGGTTTGGCTCATACGGGTTGGGGGATTATCGAGGAGCGGCGTGGCGAGGTTCGCTGCCGTGCCTACGGTTGCATCGAGACCAGCGCGGGCAGCCCGCTCGCGGTGCGCCTGTCGCATATCGCCCATGATCTTAAGGATGTCGTCGAGCGTTATCGACCCGACACGGCTGCTGTCGAGAGCATCTATTTTGGCGCCAACGTTCGTTCGGCCATCCCCACGGCGCATGCCCGTGGCGCTGCGCTCGTGGCGCTTTCGGAGTGCGCGCTCGAGATTGGCGAGTACACGCCCATGCAGATCAAACAGGCTGTGGTGGGCACCGGCGCCGCGGACAAGCGGCAGGTCGCCTACATGGTACGCACGCTCACGCAGCTCGACCACGACCCGCATCCCGACCATGCCGCCGATGCCCTGGCCTGCGCCATCTGCCACGTTAACCTCAGCCGCACCCGGGCGCTTACCGGCGGCGAGTTCTATCAACAGAGAGGAACCGGATACTGATGATTTCCCAGCTCCACGGAACGCTTGTCGAGTCCACGATGAGCTCTGCTGTCGTCGATGTGTCGGGCGTTGGCTTTGAGCTCGGCATCTCGGGCAGCACTGCGGCCACGTTGCCGACGCCCGGCGGCGAGGTCCGCCTCTACACGCGTATGCAGGTGCGCGAGGACGCCATGACACTTTTCGGTTTTTCCTCAAAGGATGAGCGCACGATGTTCGACCGGCTCGTGTCCGTTTCGGGCGTTGGCCCGCGCCTGGCGCTCGCCGTGCTTTCCACCTATACCGTGGGGCAGCTGTATTCGCTGGTGATGGCCGAGGACGACAAGGGTATGGCCAAGGTACCCGGTGTGGGCAAAAAGACAGCTCAGCGCCTGATCCTGGAACTCAAGAGCACCTTTGCCAAGGACAAGGGCTTTGTGCCGGTCGACGTGATTCCCGGACAGGTTTCGATGCCGGTTCCCGCCGCCGCTCCTTCGGTGATCGATGATGCCCGTGCGGCACTCCTTTCCATGGGCTTTAGCCTGCAGGAGACCGATGTTGCCCTGAGCGGGTATGATGGGCAGAATATGCGTGTCGAGGATCTGCTCGGCGCGGCGCTTAAGCGACTCGGAATGGATGCGTGATGTGGGAAGCCGATGACTCTCAGGACCTGTGGGCGACGCCCGGCAACTCGCCGGCGGCATCCATGGCGCACGGCGAGCGCATGGTGGGCTCGGAGCTGACGGCCGAAGACCTCGATGTCGACCGTACCCTGCGTCCCCAGCGCTTGGATGACTACTGCGGTCAGGAGCATATCAAGCAGAGCCTTCGCGTGCTCATCGAGGCAGCGCAGAGCCGTGGCGAGACGCTCGACCACGTGATTTTCTCGGGTCCTCCGGGCCTGGGCAAGACCACGCTGGCCACCGTTATCGCCAACGAGCTGGGCGCTCAGATCAAGACCACGAGTGGCCCTGCCATCGCGCGCACGGGCGACCTGGCAGCCATCCTTACTAACTTGCAGCCGGGTGATGTGCTGTTTATCGACGAGATCCACCGCCTCAACCGTTCGGTCGAGGAAGTCCTGTATCCCGCGATGGAGGACTTTGCCCTCGATATCGTGATTGGCAAGGGTCCGGCGGCTCGCTCGATTCGCCTGGATATTCCCAAGTTTACGCTGGTAGCGGCAACGACCCGCTCAGGCATGTTGACCGGCCCGTTGCGCGACCGCTTTGGCATTTCATATCGCCTGGATTACTACACGGTCGAGGAGCTCGCGCAGATTGTGACGCGCTCGGCGACTATCCTGGGCGTGACGATCGACCATCCCAGTGCACTCGAGATCGGCTCGCGTTCGCGCGGCACGCCACGTCTTGCCAACCGCCTGCTCAAGCGCGTGCGCGATTACGCACAGGTGCGCGGCAACGGCCCCATCGAGCTCGATATCTGTCGCCAGGCGCTTGAGTTCTTCGAGATCGACGAGCTCGGTCTGGACTGGATGGATATTCGCATTTTGGAGACGCTCGCTAAGACGTTCTCCGGTCGTGCCGTGGGACTTACGACCCTTGCCAGCGCGGTGGGCGAGGACCCGGGCACGCTCGAGGATGTCTATGAGCCCTATCTGCTGCAGTGCGGGTTGATGATTCGTACGCCGCAGGGCCGTCAGGCAACCCTTCGCACCTTTGAGCACTTGGGCATCGAGCCAGCCGTTTAGAGACGGGTTTGTTTTGGCTAGTCTGTAGGCTATCGCTGAGCATTGGATAAACAGGTTGATTTCCGATCTCAGCCGAACACATTGAGCAAATAGGCCGTTCCCGCAGCTAGCCGAACGCCCCCGAGGCCCCATCCGGGCCCCGGGGGCGCCGTTTTCCCAGTTGAAGGAACGGTGGAGATGTGTTTCGATGGGTC